>NZ_JBTYKD010000129.1:0-31360 GCF_054880495.1 Nostoc sp. | reverse complement strand
ATTGGTTTTTATCTTGACAGGTGTTCACTTTAGTTTGGTGTTGATATCAACCATCATTGCACTATTAAGTTCATTTTTATCATATAAGTCGAATGATATCAAGCAACTTTTTCTTAGTAGTATTCCTAACAGAGGTTTACCTTTGGTTAAACTTTATGGCAGCAATGCAAAAAAGTGAGATGAAATATAAATAATTCGTAATTCGTAATACTTCTCTACGAGAGGCTACGCCAACGGCTGCGCTCAGTACAAGTTTGTAATTCGTAATTAAAGACATTTTCAGACGTTCGCGTAGCCTCTCGCAGAGAAGAGAAGTGCCTTGCGGGGGTGGAGGAGGCAACTTTGGGGGATTTAAACCCCGACTGAAACTGATCGGCGGCTGAGTGGCTCCAACTCCGCGCTACGTGTAATAGTTGGGGTCTTAAACCCTTTTATTTACGATAAAAAGTAGTGATGGCGCGTCACCTCCATTGAACCTCGATATCGCCAAAGTATAGCGGCTGCCATAATGGTTAGGACAATTCTGCTATGGATAGCTGTGACAGCCGCTCTCTTAGGGTTTGCGAATGTCCTAAGCTGTCTGTCTACTGCTATATGAGGTAGCATTGGTTTAATCTCGGCTAAGTGCGATCGCTACGTTCAACTCAGGCATCGCAAACACAACTAAGCTGCGCGATCCCGTTCGATTCATTTCGATAAATTTCCTGATTTCGGGAATATTTTGTATTAGAGATTCCCGACCCTATACCCCATAAAAAAGAATAGATTGCTTGAAAGTATTATCAAACAGAGACTTTGGTTATTGAGTACATTATTAATACATATTAATAGATGCAGAATTGCAGATGAGATATTAATAGATGCAGGATTTATTTAAAGTTAAATTAAAAGCCGAAAGTCATCAATAAATTCTCCTTTAAATACAGAGTCAATCCTAGCAATAAATATTTAATCCATATAACTCACTTTTGAGTTGTGGCTATTTCTGATTCTTATATTTACACGTTCTGATAATGCAGCTTAAAGGCGGGGACAAAAATCATATTATGGCTAAAACCTTTGCAACCATTGACGGGAATGAGGCTGTCGCCCGTGTTGCTTACAAATTAAATGAAGTGATTGCGATTTATCCCATCACCCCCTCTTCAGCAATGGGTGAATGGGCTGATGCTTGGTCAGCAGAAGGTCGTCCTAACCTCTGGGGTACTATTCCCAGCGTGGTGCAAATGCAGAGCGAGGGAGGAGCCGCCGGCGCTGTACATGGAGCATTGCAAACAGGTTCCCTGAGTACCACTTTCACGGCATCTCAGGGATTATTGTTGATGATACCCAACTTCTACAAAATTGCTGGTGAGTTGACTAGCGCTGTGGTTCACGTTGCCGCCCGTTCCCTGGCTACCCACGCTTTATCAATTTTTGGTGATCATAGCGATGTAATGGCAGCTCGTGCAACTGGTTTTGCTTTGCTGTGTTCGGCTTCGGTGCAGGAAAGTCAAGATTTTGCTCTCATTGCCCATGCTGCTACCCTAGAAGCGCGAGTCTCGTTTATGCACTTCTTTGATGGTTTCCGCACCTCGCATGAAGTACAGAAGGTTAAACTGCTGTCAGATGAGGATTTGCGATCGCTCATCCACGATCACCTAATACTCGCCCACCGCAGCCGGGCGCTGACCCCAGATTGTCCAGTTTTGCGCGGTACTGCCCAAAACCCTGATGTCTACTTCCAAGGACGTGAAGGCGCTAACCCTTACTACAACGCTTGTCCAGAAATTGTCCAACGCATCATGGATCAATTTGGAGAACGCACGGGAAGATATTACCAAATCTATGAATATTACGGGGCTAAGGATGCCGATCGCATTATCGTTATTATGGGTTCCGGCTGTGAAACCGTTCATGAAACAATAGATTACCTTAACGCCCGTGGTGAAAAACTTGGTGTTGTAAAAGTGCGACTTTACCGCCCCTTTGATGTCCAAAGGTTTGTTGCAGTATTACCAACTAGTGTAAAAGCGATCGCTGTTCTTGACCGCACCAAAGAAGCAGGTAGCGCCGGGGAACCGTTGTATTTGGATGTTGTGGCTGCAATTCATGAGGCGTGGGGAGATGAGGGAGACAATTTTATCTCATTCCCCAAAATTATTGGTGGTCGTTACGGTCTTTCTTCCAAAGAATTTACTCCGGCGATGGTGAAGGGCATTTTTGATAACCTTGGTAAAGCTAAACCAAAAAATCACTTTACGATTGGGATTAATGACGACGTTAGTCATACTTCCTTGAGTTTTGACCCTAACTTCTCCACAGAATCGGATAATGTTGTTCGCGCAATGTTCTATGGGTTGGGCGCTGATGGTACTGTTGGGGCTAATAAAAACTCTATTAAGATTATTGGTGAAGAAACCGACAATTACGCCCAAGGCTACTTTGTCTATGACTCCAAGAAATCTGGTTCGATGACCGTTTCTCACCTACGCTTCGGCAAAGAGCCAATTCGCTCCACCTACCTAATTGACCAAGCTAACTTTATTGGTTGCCATCATTGGGGATTTCTGGAACGCATAGATATTCTGAAGGCTGCTATTCCTGGGGCGACTTTGCTGCTTAACAGTCCATATAATGCAGATACCGTTTGGGAAAATTTGCCGCTCAAGGTGCAGCAGCAAATTATCAATAAGCATTTGAAGTTATACGTAATCAATGCTAGCCAGGTTGCGCGTGAAAGTGGCATGGGTGGAAGAATTAACACTATTATGCAGGTTTGCTTCTTTGCCTTAGCGGGTGTCTTGCCACAACAAGAAGCGATCGCTAAAATCAAACAAGCGATTGACAAAACCTACGGTAAAAAAGGTGCAGAAGTCGTCCGCATGAACTTGCAAGCTGTAGACAACACCTTAGAAAACTTGCATAAGGTAGATGTACCACAGACAATCCTAACTCCTAACTCCTGTACAGACGCGATTAATCGCGTCTGTACTCTTAACTCCGCTCCCGATTTTGTGCGGGAAGTTCTGGGCAAAATCATGGTATGGGAAGGTGATGACTTACCTGTTAGCACACTACCTGTTGATGGTACTTTTCCCGTAGGTACTGCCAAGTGGGAAAAACGTAACGTTGCTGAAGAGATACCTGTGTGGGATCTGGATGTCTGCGTTCAGTGTGGTAAGTGCGTGATGGTTTGTCCGCACAGTGCCATCCGTGCCAAGGCTTATCAATCAGATGAGTTAGTCAATGCACCAGAAACCTTTAAATCAACTGGTGCAAAAGATAAAGACTTTGCCAATCAAAAATTTACCATTCAAGTTGCCCCAGAAGACTGCACAGGATGCGCCATTTGTGTAGATATTTGCCCGGCTAAAAATAAGTTTGAGCCATTGCGGAAAGCAATTAATATGGCAGAGCAGCTGCCTTTACAAGAACAAGAGCGGAAAAACTGGGATTTCTTCTTGAGTTTACCCAATCCTGACAGGCGATCGCTAAAATTAAATCAGATTCGCCAACAACAACTGCAAGAACCTTTATTTGAATTCTCTGGTGCTTGTGCAGGTTGTGGTGAAACACCTTATTTAAAATTATTAACACAATTGTTTGGCGATCGCGCCCTCATTGCCAATGCTACAGGCTGCTCCTCAATTTATGGTGGCAATCTCCCCACCACTCCTTGGACAACCAACGCCCAAGGACGCGGCCCTGCGTGGTCTAATAATCTATTTGAAGATAACGCCGAATTCGGTTTTGGCTTCCGCCTTTCCCTCGACAAACAAGCTGAGTTTGCGGCGGAATTGTTGCAACGATTGGGGAGTGAAATAGATGAAAACCTTGCTCAGTCCATCCTCAAAGCTGAACAAAAATCTGAGGCTGATATTTGGGAACAACGAGAACGGATAGCGCTGTTGAAACAAAAGCTAGATGAAATCCTAACTCTCGAAGCCAATCGTTCGACTGAGCGTAGCCGTACTCCTTCTCTACGAGACGCTCCGCGAACGGAGAAGCAAGCTACGCCTAGCGTTCCGCAGGAAAGTCTCAAATCCAAAATCGTTCGACTGAGCGTAGCCGAAGTCCAAAATCTCAAATCCCTTGCAGACTACTTGGTGAGAAAAAGCGTCTGGATTGTTGGCGGTGACGGTTGGGCTTATGATATTGATTTTGGCGGTATCGATCATGTAATCGCTAGTGGTCGGAATGTCAACATCTTAGTAATGGATACAGAAGTGTATTCTAATACAGGCGGTCAATCTTCTAAAGCTACGCCACGAGCCGCAGTTGCCAAATATGCCGCCAGTGGCAAGCCTGCACCGAAGAAAGACTTGGGTATGATTGCCATGACCTACGGAAATGTCTACGTAGCGAGTGTAGCTCTTGGTGCTAGAGATGAACATACCCTCAAAGCGTTTCTGGAAGCAGAAGCTTATGATGGTCCATCACTAATTATTGCTTACAGCCATTGCATCGCCCACGGGATTAATATGACTACAGGGATGAATCACCAGAAAACTCTGGTAGAATCAGGTCGATGGTTGCTGTATCGGCATAATCCAGAGTTGCTCAAACAGGGTAAAAATCCTTTGCAATTGGATATGCGATCGCCTAAGCAATCGGTAGAAGATTCGATGTATCAAGAAAATCGTTTTAAAATGCTCACCAAGAGCAAACCCGACGTTGCCAAGCACTTGTTAGAACAAGCGCAAGCTGAGGTAGATGCACGTTGGCAGATGTACCAATATTTGGCAAAGCGTGATGTTGATGACTAAATAGATGGGTGTAAATAAGCTAATCGGCATTTACAGCAGAAATCATGTATTTGAACCACATCTGTCGTAGGGGCACAGCAATGCTCATTGGTGTCAACTTAAGCAAAAAGGCAGCATTAAGATGTAATCTAAGAACATCGGAATTGATGTTCTTAGGTTTAGCGTATATCTGGGTGGGCGACACCAATGGCGTACAAATCCAAATTCTGGCTACTTGGATTTTTTATGCTGTTCTTAACCAATTGTGTATTGACGTAGCGTAGTTTACCGCCGTAGGCATCGCTCTCAACTAACCAAAAGAGCGAATTTCTACAGAAATGGTGTTTCGTAGTTTATACCATTTTTCTCAAGCTGTTCTACGTGGTGATGCCAGTGACGCTGTTTCTTATCTTGTGGAACATCAAAAGCTGTTTGGATTAGTCAAAACTAGGCGTAAGCGCCATCGAGAGATTGACGCTTACACCCAACAAATTTGGGCAAAATCTTCTTAAGTTGACACCAATGAGCATTGCTGTGCCCCTACTATCAACTTGCAGATAATTTATTCTTAGGTGAGATATGACGTTAGCGCAGCTTAGGAGATTTAACCAATTTCCAGACCGAATAATAGTTGTCACTGCAAACAATATCTGTCTTTAATTTATACTTTTTTTCGATTTTTTCGCGCCAAATATCTGAAGGATTGAATAAAAAAACATCAGTAAACCCATCAGGAATTTTGGGAATTTTTTGGTTATTTACTAACAGAAATCGCACTTTTGGTTCCAAAAGATAACTCAGAGAAAAGACATTACCATAATTGTTACCCAAAGCATCACTAATCAAAAGTGGGCGAGTACTTTGATTGATGATTTGGGCAACTTGGGGATTGTCATAACTCATACCCTTATTCCACCAAGTTTCAGCCTGAGAACTCACCTTAGATGAAATCAGACCACAAATAATCACTAATCCGATGATTATTTTCCAAATGCTCCGGCGTGACATACTCCCATTATATAGTTGCGTAGCTAGTAAATAAGCAACAGTCACTTGGATTCCTAAATAAGATGGTATTAAATATGGTTCGGTAGATGCTTGTACACCCCCAGCAATTAAACTTGGCAGTATTAGTGGTAGTGCTGGCACTACAATCAATGTGAGCAAAAAAAACCAGACTTTATAGTTAGTTGTTTGACAAAGAAAATAAATTGAATATCCTACCAAAGTTAAAAAAATTGGTGTAATTAAATAATTTAGATAATTGTCTGATCTAAGGTCTATATCAAAAAAAATCCGGCTTAACTGCATCATTAAAAATGGAAATGTAGGCATCAAAGATAACTGTGTTGTTGTCTTATCTGCTGAAATTAAAAATTTAAAAAACTCACCCGACACAATTGTTAGCCAAGGCATGAAGCCTAAAAAAGCTACCAGTGATGCTAACACATAAGTTCTGACAGTTTCAGTCAACTGACATTTGGCAGTGATTATTACATAAATTCCGTGAGCAACTGCTAAAAATGCACTCCAAATAAATGTATAAAGACTGATGACTAAAGTTACTGCATAAATGCTCCAGATAGCAAATAAATCTGGTCGTTGTCGTTTTTTTAGTAGCTCATCTTTATCTTGTGATTCCAGCTGCATTGCTTGCAGCAGAGATGCACTGGATAGTAATATAGTGACTAACCAGAGGATATATTCTTGTGCTTCTTGGGCGTATACTAGATGAATTGGAGAAATTGCCATGAGTGCGATCGCTACACCAGTAACCGATAATGGCACATTAAATAATTCTCGGCATAGCCAATAAACACAAGGGAAAACCAGCAAACTGATGCAGGCAGATAAACTTCTAATTGCCATAACCGAATTACCAAAGATTTGCATCCACAATCTGGCTATTAGATAATACAACGGTGGATGTTGAGAATCTTCTTTTGCCAAAGTCATAATTGTGTCATTTAAGCTTTTTTTTGGATTTACACCTTGAAACTGGGCAAAACTTTCTTTACCAATGACACGATTATTAAAAAGTTGCTGTTTTGCTTGATTAATTGTGTAACCAGAAATCCGCAATGAGGTATAAGTTTCATCATGCCAGAAAACTTTGCCATCAAGGTTAAAAAAGCGAAACAATATACCCATCACCAATAAGAAAATCATTAAAAATCGCAACCAACTCGGAGCAAATTTGAGATGGCGCATAAGTAGTTTTCCCAATAATTTATCTAAAATAATCCAGTCAGGCATTGGGCTGGATGAGGTGCGATCGCTAGGAATTATATCTGAGTTTGTTCATCAGACATCGCCAAGGTACTTTGAGTGAGAGTGATCTGATTTGAAAGATTAATAAGTCGTTAGGTTAAAAAAGAGTTTTTACAATATTTGGTAACGCCATCTAGGAAAATCTTTGCTATTAGATATAGTTAAAAAATCAATAGTCTGAAACTGTCTATCAATAGCTGGAATACTGCATATTTTAGCTCCAATATTCAAATATGCCTGCAAAACTTTAGGGATTTCAACATTAGATGAATCTGGACAACTTTGAGGTAGTTCTAGACAAGATTGTGAATTTGGATAAACCAAAATACTTGGATGCATCAAGCTATTCTGCTGAAAATAATTATAAGCACAAGTAGCTTGCCAAGGGGATTGTGTTAGTAATGATGCACAGCCAAAGAAATATTGGTTTTTACTCCAGATAAGATAATTTGCCAGCCCTTCCCAGAGTAGCATAAGCGCCTGACTATTGCGATATTCTTTAGCTATACATGCACGCCCAACTTCAACTGATGCCTGAAGAACAGAATTAGGAATTGCATTAAGATTAAATATATCGGCAGCATCAAAGCCTAGTCTTTGAGAAGCCATTGTATAGGTTTGCATCCGATAAGTTCCAATTGTTTTACCCGTTTCTTTAGAGATCAGGATTAAATGATGGCAAACCGCATCAAACTTATCTATATCCATCTGGGTAAAGTTAGAAGCAGAAAATCCCAAGCCTAGTTCAAGATTAAAAACTTCAAAGCGCAACCGAAAAATTGATTCTAATTCTTTTTCGGTTGATGCCAGTCGTAGGATATATTTTTCAGTTTGAAGGACGGGAAAATCTTCAATAGTGGGAAGATTCAGTGAGTAATTAATGTTGCGTCCAGAAACTTCCATCTATCTTCCTACTTAGATTTGCGAAAATATTCTACTAGGATTTAGGCACTATACAAATAGCTCACATTATGCGTTAATGTGTCGAAGGATAAAAGAACCTCTAGAGAGCTTTTTTACTCTCTTGGATTCGGGGTAGGTGCTTTTATTATGGACATTAATTCCCAAAAAATCTGGCAATAAGATACAAAATTTTTCTTTGATATAGGCTATAAATACAAGTCAGCAAAGAAAGTCAAAATCAGGGCAGAAAGCCCCCGGATGAATCCAGGGGCTTGGATAATTTTGGTTGCGATGCCTGCGGTGTTTTCTCGTTGCCGATGCCTACGGCGGGCTACGCCTACGCAATCTGCGGTAAATGCACTCTAACAGGACTTAATTACGGTGATTATTGCTGTAGTGAACCCTTGTACCTGCCCAAAGCAACTTTTCCCGCAGCGTTTGATAGTAAGAATTGTTCTCGCGCAAAATAATAAATTTAGCCCGACAATCTGCCATCCGCACATCAACGCGGTGTCCTGGCCAAATTGAAGTCCCCAAAACCCCATCTGTCCACAGCTTGGTACTCAAATCGTAATCCCCCAAAGGCCAAATACTCACCACAGAACCAGGGGGTAAAACCAGGGGGCGACTAGAAAGGCTCATTGCACAAATTGGAGTGATGGTAATCGCCTCCATACCATCATGCATAATTGGCCCATTGGCAGAAACGGTGTAACCAGTGGAACCTGTGGGAGTAGCAATGATTAACCCATCCCCGACGTATTGATCAACTACCTCACCGTCGATTTCCATTTCCAGAATTGAAGTAATCATCCGGTCGGCGGAGGCGGGTTTAACACAAAACTCATTCAAAGCCAGGTACCGCTCACTGACTGGCTCCAAATTAGATCCATGACCCTCATATACCGCAGCTTGTAACATCATCCGCCGTTGGATAGCATAGCGATCCTCAAACAGCCGATCCCAAACTTTCTCGGTATCCTGAAACTCCTCCACCGACTCAGTTAAAAACCCCAGATGACCTCCCACATTCACTCCCAGAATTGGGATGCCAGCTGGGGCTAAATGTCTGGCACCAGTTAAAACAGTACCATCACCACCGAGTACCAAAGCGAGATCGATTGGTTGAGCCGCCGAGGCCAAAAAGACTGGATAAGGGTTGTCTTTCGGCCCGCTAGGCCCCATCAACACTTGGCACTGGCGACTTTCTAATTGTTTCGCACAGATTTCTGCCCATTCTTTACTCTGGGCATCCCGTGCTTTATAAGCAATGATTACCTGCTTGAGTTGCACGCACAATTACCACTTCAGGAGATTAAACTGCTCCATATCGACGGTATCGCGGTTGCGATAAATGGCCAGCACGATCGCTAAACCCACCGCCGCCTCGGCCGCCGCCACAGTGATCACAAATACTGTGAAAACCTGACCCTTTATTAATGTTGAGTCGAGGAAGTTGGAAAATGCCATTAAATTCAGATTAACAGCATTGAGCAATAACTCAATTGACATTAGCACCCGCACAGCGTTCCGGCTGGTAATTAAACCGTAAATGCCGATGCAAAATAAAGCTGCTGCTAGTAATAAAAAGTACTGGAGTTGCATGAATCTGGGTATTCCTCGTCAAAAAATCTGGCTTTTATCTGCAAATGAAGTCGCAAATCTTACTCTTTTGTTTCGCTGGTTGTTGATACCAGTTCTCTGGGGCGTTCTTGCAAAGTCAAAACAGTTTGCCGCAGATCGGATGGCGTTAGCTGGTCTGGTAAATACTCACGACGTGCCAAAATAATTGCTCCTACCATCGCTATTAGCAGCAAAATCGAAGCCAGTTCAAAAGGCAGTAAAAAGTCAGTGAAGAAATGTTCTCCAATCAAAACTATAGAACTTTCACCACCCACCACAGGAGCAGTTGAATAAGCCCAAGGAGTAGCCAGCACCATCGTACTTAAAAGACCAAACAATCCTACACTGACTATACCCGTTAGTACTTTCCGCACCCAAGAGTTAGGAAATGGTACAAAATCCTGCCGTTTATTCACCAACATAATGGCAAACAAAATCAACACGTTAATCGCCCCAACATAAATTAGTATTTGTGCAGCTGCAACAAAATCAGCATTTAGCAACAGGTAGATTCCCGCTATGCTGATGAACACACCCCCCAGCATAAAAGCAGAATAAACGATGCTAGAGAACAGCACCACGCCAATGGCCGCCCCAATCATCATCACGCCCAGTATGCCAAGTGATACTAACTGTACTCCTTCCGCTAGATTCACTGTTTTTTGTCCTTAGTCAATTGTCATTGGTCATTGGTCATTGGTCATTAGTTATTAGTCAAATAACAAAGGACAAATGACATTTATTTTTCTGTTTGTTCTACTAGGTCTTCTGGACGCGCACCTGCACGCGGCGCATCTGCGGGCAGTCCATGTGGTTCGAGAACGCCCTTGGGTAGGTAAACTAGTTCGCGCAGTGGTGTAACCATTGGGTCATCTGTTACCTTATAAGGCAGACGACCGAGGGCTACACTGTCATAGTTCAATTCATGGCGATCATAAGTGGCAAGCTCATATTCTTCTGTCATCGATAGACAGTTAGTAGGGCAAAATTCCACACAGTTACCGCAAAAGATACAAACTCCAAAGTCAATGCTGTAGTGGTTGAGTTTTTTCTTTTTGCTGGCTTTGTCGTATTCCCAATCTACTACAGGCAGGTTAATCGGACAAACGCGAACACAAACTTCGCAGGCGATGCACTTATCAAATTCAAAATGAATTCTACCGCGAAACCGTTCGCCAAGAATCAGTTTCTCGTAAGGATACTGTACGGTAATCGGACGCCGCCGCATGTGATCGAAGGTAACAGAAAGCCCCTGACCAATGTAACGCGCAGCTTGTACCGTTTCTTTGGCGTAATCACCAACTTGTTTCAGGAACTTTAGCATTGTGTTTGACTCTCTCTTTTGAAGCTATCAGCGTTATTTGTCCCTTGTCCTTTGTCCTTGATCATTAGTCATTTGTACTAATGACTAATGACTAATGACTAATGACTAACCGCCAAAGGCAAAGGGAAAGGCTAGTTTCAGGGCGGCGGTTAATAGGAGATTAACCAAACCAACTGGCAACAAAAACTTCCATCCTAAATCTAAGAGTTGGTCAATCCGTACCCGTGGCACTGTCCAGCGCAACAGGATGGCGACAAATACTAGTAAATAGGCTTTGAACACGGTCATAATGATACCCAAAGCCGCAGTTACTATTTGGAAGACGGGATTTGCTTCACTGACTCCCAGCCAACCCGCGATCAGGTTGAGGGGAAGGGGAAAGTCCCAACCGCCCAGGTAGAGGATTGCTACTAGTAAAGAAGAAAGGATCAAGTTAACGTAGGAACCCAGGTAGAAAAGACCGAATTTCATCCCTGAGTATTCAGTTTGATAGCCTGCTACCAGTTCTTCTTCCGCTTCGGGTAAGTCAAAAGGTAATCGTTCACATTCAGCTAGGGCTGCTATCCAAAAGATCAGGAAACCGATTGGTTGTCGCCAAATGTTCCAGCCCAGGATGCCGTAGCCAGACTGTTGATTGACAATATCAACGGTGCTGAGGCTATTAGACATCATAGCGATCGCTAACACCGCCAGCGCCAAAGGAATTTCATAGCTAATAGATTGCGCTGCTGCCCGCAATCCTCCTAAGAGGGAGTATTTGTTATTAGATGCGTAGCCAGCCATCAGCAAGCCAATGGGCTGAATGCTTGACAAGGCAATCCACAAGAATACGCCCATGCCGACATTGCTAATTACGATATTCTGCCCAAAGGGGACAATCAGGAACGACAGAAATACCGGAATTACAACAATAATTGGGCCGAGGGTAAACAGCCAGGGGTCAGACTTGGCTGGTACTATATCTTCTTTAAATACCAGCTTCAAACCATCCGCTACAGGTACCAGCAAGCCAAAAGGCCCCTGGTATTCTGGCCCAATTCGCTGCTGTGCGGCGGCGGAAATTTTCCGTTCTAGCCAAGTAGCAACTAATACCCCCACTGTTGCCCCAATCAGCATCAGGATCATTGGCAGGGGCATCCAAATCGCTTTGGCTGTTCCTGCTGGTATACCTAAATCCTTGACGGATTCAATAAAAGTTCCTTGGAGGTCAATTCCTGAATTCATGTTTCCGCTCTTTAAGACATCGAGTCATGGTGAGTTACAACTATTAGTTGAATTACAGCTATTTTCAGGTAAATAGACCACGCGGTAGGGGCACAGCAATGCTTTGCCCCTACGACAGATGTGGTTCAAATACATGATTTCTGCTGTAATACCTGTAAATTCACCCATTTATAATTTTTGCTGCGATCGCGCCTGATTGAAGATTTGTTGCCAGTTCCCATGCCTAGTATATCCTTGGATGGTTTTAGCACCCTGAAGCGAGATGAGAACTTCTACTTATGGTTGGCATTGAGATTGGCTATTGAGGAGACGCGGGGACAAGGGGAGTAACCATGCCCAACGCCCAATGCCCAATGTGAGTTAGCGTTGGTCAATGGGGGTATAAGTAACGTCGTGCAGACCGTTGTAAACCTGGGTAGGACGGAAAATCCGGTTTTCTGCTAGTTGTTCTTTCCAGTGGGCTAGCCAACCGGCAACGCGGGCGATCGCAAATATTGGCGTAAACAAGTCTGTAGGAATTCCCATCTTCCTGTACACCAAACCGGAGTAAAAGTCAATATTCGGATAAATCCCTTTGCTACCGAGTTTTTCCTCTACCACGCGTTCCATTTCTTGGGCAATATCATAGAACTTGTCATGCCCAAACTTTTCAAACAGTTGCTCTGCTAGACGTTGTAAGATTGTGGCTCGTGGGTCTTTCACTTTGTAAACACGATGCCCAAAACCCATAATCTTAGCTTTGCGTTGCAGACAATCCTCTATATAGGGACGGACATTTTCCACACAGCCAATTTTTTCTAACATCTGAATTACTTCTTCATTGGCTCCACCATGTAGGGGACCTCCCAAAGTTCCCACGGCACTAGCAACCACAGCATAAGGATCAGTTAAGGTGGAAGCTGTCACCCTGGCACTGAAGGTAGAAGCATTCATTGTATGCTCGACCTGAAGTATCAAGCAGATATCAAAAACTCGCGCCATCAAAGGATCGGGTTCTTGCTCATCGAGCATATATAGAAAGTTGGCGGAATAGTCTAAGTCATCACGGGGACGTACCGGATCATTGCCTTTTCGCATCAGTTGGAACGCCGCCACCATCGTGGGAATGGTTGCTATCAGGCGCACCACCGAATCTCGAATGTAGACAGGATTATGTAAATCTCGCAGCGAATAAAACAAGCCTAAAGCAGCAGCAGAGGCTTGCAAGGCATCCATTGGGTGACCGCTTTCTGGAAAGCATTTCATCATGTCCCGAATGCGGTATTTTATTCGCCTGTGGTAACGAACTTCATGCTCAAATGCTTTCAGTTCTTCCTTGGTTGGAAGTTCGCCCCAGATTAAGAGATAAGCAGTTTCCAAGAATGTACTTTTTTCTGCTAGTTCTTCAATCCGAATGCCACGATATTCTAGTATTCCCTTTTGCCCATCAACATAGCTGATACTTGATTGGGCGGCGGGAATGCCTTCTAAACCAGGCTTGTATTCGCACACCATCATGGCAACACCATTCGCTTTTTGAAATATCTGATCAAGCTAACTTACCAGAAATTATTGTCACCATAACAGTAGCCATTTTAACAACAATTGGAAATGTTGAAAACTGTTATAGCAGGTACTTGGGAGGTGTCAACCAAAACATCTGACTACGACCCAGAGGAGAACCTGTTTCTGGTAGTTTTATCCCAATCATACCTGCTTTTTTCAAGACTAAGCTTGCTTTGACTTCCCCCCATAGGAGATTTTCCGCCCAATTGGTCAAAGCAGGTTCATGTCCAACCAGTGCCAGTTGGGTATTTTGGGAATAATTTCTTGGCTCTAACCAGTCTTTGAGCCAACTAGAAATTTCACTATCGGGCGCAAGGTGGCTAGATTCCTCTAATTGGGAGCTTAGTTTTTCTGCTATGAGGATTTCAGCCGTTTGGCGGGCCCGCACTAAGGGACTAGTGAGAATCAAATCAAAGTTTAAACTCAATTTAACAAGTTGCTGGGCAACTTTCTCAGTTTTTTGCCGTCCTTCTTTGGTAAGGCTGCGCTCCTCATCCTTGATGCCTAATCCCTTGTCTTCGGCGATGCCATGACGAATTAAATATAGTTCCATACTTTTAGTTTGAAACATAACCTTGTACTTGATTCTGCGTTACTGTATTTAATACTCTTGCGGAAGCTGCGACAAATGGTTGACGCTGTGCCAAAATATCGAGGAACACATCGCTGTCAAACAACAGCCGCTTCAACTGTATTTTTCCTCTAAATAATCAACATAAGTTTCTGTCGGATTTTCTTGTACTAGCTGGATTACACCGATTAAACTCTGAGTCCAGGGGTCAAGATCGGTCAAAGGTTCTAAGGTTGGATTGAGAGGAATAGACGATAAGGTTTCTTGTTGAATTGATGCCAGAACAGACTGAACTAAATGCCAACGTTCTCTAATGGGTAATTGCAGCACTTGTTTTTGTAGTTCTGGCAATGTTAGAAGTTTTGATAACTCTTGCTGTGTCATCTTTAATACCTCTCAAAAAATGAAGATGGTTTTGAATTATTAAATATTAGGACACCATTTACACTGATCAAACCTCTGTTTCAAATACTCCTGCTTGGGATGGTAAATTTTATCTTCTGGAACTCGTAACTATACTAAATATAAGCCGTATATTTACTGAATTTAGAGTATGATATAGCGGTTGTTATAGGGTAAATAACCTTACGATTCTTGGTCAGCATTAGGATAAAAGTCTAAGTCTAAAATCTCATCAACAGAAAACGGACAAACGATCGCAAAGTCATCCTCTGATAAACCAGTCTCTACTATTGCCTCTCGCCGCGATCGCTGATAAGTAATATCAATCCACTCGGCATCATTTAAAAAACGCCGCAAGCTGGGACTTTCTTGCAGTAATTCATCGAGATTCAGTCGCTCACGGGTAATGGTCACTTGCCAACTGCGGCTGCGGTGTTCGGGTTGATACTTCCACTTCAGCAAATGCGACAACACCAACCGTAACGCGCTCTGCAAGGCACGCTGTTGACTCTTACCCAAGTCCACCACTTCCTCAATTAAGTGTTCTAAATCCAGCGTGTCCCAGTGGTGCGATTGTAAAAGCTCTGCTGTCTGCTCTACCCAAGCATGATAATCTTGCTCATATAGAGTTTTTAAGATTTGGAGTTCTATAGACTTCATGGCGCTCCTTCTTCGCAAATAAAATAGGTACGCGCAAGTTAATTTTATTTGTGCCTACATACTGAACATTAGGTACGAACTACATCCTCAATCAGTTCAGCCTCTGTTATAAGATCAAGATTCCCGACTTTTCTAAAAAGTCGGGAAATATGTTTATCACGAATAACTTATGACTCCTATTTGATTTTTGAACAAATTAAGTACTAATCGAAAAGGCTTATTCCCTACTGCCCACTCCCTATTCCCTATTCCCTATTCCCTATTCCCTATTCCCTATTCCCTACTCCCAGCCTACGCAAGTCAGTTCAATAATCAAAGCGGATTACTATATCTGACCAAACGCTTTGACTGCTGCATTAGTTAGGAGTTCTCCTCATCTCCTTGATCTCCCTCTATTATCACTGAATCGGATGATCTCTAGGATTAACCAACCTCAGCAGTTTTTGCTTAATTTGAGCATCGAATACTTCCCATTTCATTTTCGCATAGGCGGAATTTTCGTTGCTACCAGATAAGAAACCCATCGGAATTTCAAAGCCGCCTGCACTTGTCCTTCCACCGCCGAAAAAGCGCCCTGTGCTATCTTGCCCAAAGGCTTCTTTGATGAATTCATCAGGGTCAAGGGTAAGTTTGGTGGTTCTCAGCGAGCCAATGACTATTTCTAGTTCTTCGTCTTCATCGTGAACAATGCCATAAACTACGGCGGTGTGAACGTTTTCTTCGGTGACGAGAAAATCAGCCGCTTGGGGGATGGCATCGCGGTCATCATAGCGTAAGTAACCAACACCAGCAATGGAAAAGTTATTTTGGACGATGCGGTTTTTGAGCGATCGCTCGATCACATCCATTACCCGCTTGGAACGATTCGCCTGTAAAATGGCGTTCAGCAATTGGGCATCATAAAATCGGCTTAAATACGCAGCTGCCATAAAGTCTTCTTCTTGCGCTTGCATTAGCCGATTTGTATCCGATCGCAAGCCATGCATCAAGGCAGTAGCACATTTGACGTGTTGATTTATGCTGGTATCTAATCCCAGTAATCCCGTTTGCAGGTATTGAGTAAAAATTGTTGCCGTCGCTCTTACATAAGGGCGGACATCCTCAAACTCTGAGTGGAGATCACCTTGTATACTGTGATGGTCGATTAGGACTACTAGGGGAATTTTAGCCTGCTGCACCACAGATAGTAGCTGTGAAGTGGTTCCCTGGTTATCAATTAATACAAAACCTTGATAAGATGACAAATCTTTACTTTTTAAGGTTTGCTGCGTGCAGCGTTGGATAGGTAAATTAGTCAGCCTGACCAAGGCAATATTTTCTTGGTGGCTCAATGCGCCAGCATAAATGATTTCACATTTGATATCATATTGCTGGGCAATTAACTGGTAAGCCCAGGCACAGGAAAGGGCATCAGGATCAGGAAAATCTTGCAGAATTACCAGTTGGCGATCGTGTCGGTGCGCCAGAAGGGTTTTTTGCAGTTCTTCTGACTTTTGTTGTGCCAGAGAATTACCACGGTGAGTGAGATATATTGCTCCTTCACCTACCAATGGCGGTAATGACGGACTCTTAAATGCAACTTCCACTGGCGTTTTCTCGATTTCAGGTTCCTCTGGGTTTGGCTCTGTGGTCAATGACAAACTCTCAAAGTGAGTAACGGGAGAATTCAAGTACATAGGGAACTTTTTTAAAGTGTAAGGCTCCTTTAATTCAGAAATACTACGTTCAGCAATTCACTGAATTTAGCCACATTATTCTGATCTTCGCAAAAATATCAGGACATTGCACTATACATCTGAGTATATTTTATGTCAGTAACACCGCTCAACCAGCAACTAAATTCGACTAGAGGGCGTAGAAGTCCTGCAAACAAGGAAGTTTAGTATATTGGCTGTATCTGAGAGCATAAAACTCTTTTAGGAACTTTTTTTGTCTTGCGTAAATTCAACCAACAGGATTTTTATCTGACTTAGGGCATACTTTCTATCTTATACTTTAGGCTTAGTCCTTGATATTTGAAATATTTTTATGCTTAATACTCTCATTATTGTGGATTATTGAGCAATTAACAATTATTTTTGATGAACAACGCGTGTTTTCTATCCCCTTGGAAAATTCTGATAATTGTGAGTAGTGTTGGCTGCTGTCTTTCTTGCCTGGATTTATGCAGACTACTGTGTTGGTTACTACCGAAAAATGTGCATCAGAGTGCCTAGACAAATCCGAGCTAACAGACAATTTGTGAAAGCAAATGTATCCAACACAGCTTTAGCCATACTCTGAAAGTAAGCACGAACGCCAACCTGTGACTATTGCTTTATGCTTTTAGGATTAGGTTACATCATGTCAAAGACCTATAACATACTTTTGCCACTCTGTATGCAGTCCACTCTTCAGATGTTTGCTGACCTCGAAATAGAGACTGCTATAAGGTTGGCGAGGGGGATGACGCAAAGGCATATGAGCTTCGTGGGGAGTTCGACTGCCTTTTTTGACATTGCAACGGACACAAGCGGTAACAATATTCTCCCAGGTATCGCCGCCACCGCGCGATCGCGGTATTACATGGTCTAGGGTCAACTCATCTCCTGTGTAACCACAGTATTGACAGGCATGACCGTCACGGTGCAATATATTTCGGCGAGTCAGAGGAATTTCTTTATAAGGAACACGTACATAATGACGCAACCGGATCACGGTCGGCAACGGGAAATCCGCATAAAGGAATTTACCGTTGTGTTCCACGCGTTCTGCTTTGCCCTTGATTAACAGAACCGCAGCGCGACGCCAGCTCGTTATATTGAGAGGTTCGTAGGAGGCGTTTAAGACTAAAACTTTCCCCATTATCTGCGCTCAGGGTATGAGTTTAACAATATGTTAACACAAATACACCCTGCTAGGGAGATGAGAATAAATTATACTTTCGGGATAATTCGGAAATTAAGTTATGAGTTGAGAGTTAGAAGTTAGGAGTGAGGAGCGATGCCCTGAGCCTGTCGTTCGCGCAGCGTCTCGTAGAGAAGGGTTTGGAGTTAGGAATTAGGAGATGAAAAGGATTTGCCCTCATCCCCCAACCTCTTCTCCCAGATTTGGGAGCAGGGGAGCCAGAATTTCAAAGTCCCTCTCCCATATATGGGAGATGGATTTAGGGTGAGGGCGAAAACTACGGTTCTCAACTTAGATGAGGTTTAACTCTTAACTTTTACTTTAGTAACTCAACATCTTGTATCAATTCCAATATGAAAGCTAAACTTCCTATTTAATCTGATATCGCTTAAATGAGCGTGTATAGATAGATAATTTGGAAGTTTAGCCGTCATGGGATAGGAGTCAGTACAAATGTTGAGTCATAAACAAACCCCAAGTTTTGCTGATAGTCAGGAGTGTGATACCTACGCTTGGTTTTCCCAACGAGCCTGGGTAGAAATTGATTTAGGGGCGTTGTCATACAATGTCCAGCAATTGGTACAGTTTTTATCGCCGCGTACCCAGTTGATGGCAGTAGTAAAAGCTGATGCTTATGGGCATGGAGCGGTAACAGTTGCCCAAACTGTAATCCAATCAGGAGCTACTTGGCTGGGAGTCGCTACAGTTCCAGAAGCTATTCAATTGCGAGAAGGCGGGATTCAAGCGCCCATTGTGATTTTAGGGGCAACTCATACAGCAGAGCAGATTCAGGCGATCGCACATTGGAAACTTCAGCCCACACTCTGTAGTCCTAAACAAGCTTTGGTATTTTCCGACACTTTAGAATCGATGAATTATGGTTCTCCAGTGCCCGTACACATCAAATTAGACACGGGAATGTCCAGGTTGGGGACTAATTGGCAGCAAGCTGGAGAATTTGTGCAATTAGTGCAACGATTACCACATCTTGTCATTGCCAGTATTTATTCTCATTTGGCAACAGCAGATAGTTATGATACCACGACAATGGAAGAACAGCATAAAAGATTTGAGGACGCGATCGCCCAAATCAAAGCAATGGGAATTCAACCGCCCTGCTTACACTTGGCAAACTCAGCAGCTGCACTCACAGATCGGGCATTGCATTACGACATTGTGCGAGTAGGTTTAGCAGTTTACGGACTCTACCCAGCAACCCATTTACAAAATGCGATCGACCTCAAGCCCGTGTTGCAACTTAAAGCACGAGTCACCCAAGTTAAAACAATTGCCCCAGGAACGGCTGTCAGCTACGGTCATCAATTTATTGCCCCGCGTGAACTTCGCCTTGCCGTCGTCGGAATTGGCTATGCTGACGGTGTTCCTCGCAGTCTTTCCAACAAAATGCAGGCATTAATTCGCGGTCAGAAGGTGCCGCAAATTGGGACAATTACAATGGATCAGTTAATGCTGGATGTGAGTGCCATACCTAATATCCAAGAAGGAGAAGTAGTCACCTTGCTAGGGGAACAGGGAAAAGAACAAATTTCAGCAGACGATTGGGCAGAACAACTAAACACTATTTCCTGGGAAATTCTCTGCGGTTTCAAGCATCGTCTGCCTCGTGTTGCAGTCATGTAATTGGGGATGGGGCAATTCAATTTTGGATTTTGGATTGACGATAGCGGAGCGTTAGCGAGTATTCGAGCGTCGCGTCTTTTGGATTAAATTTCAATTCTTTAATCTAAAATCTAAAATTCTTACTCCCCCTTCCCATAAATAATTATTTATGGTATGATAGTAAACTGATGCGGATATGGCGAAATTGGCAGACGCGCTAGATTTAGGTTCTAGTTCCGAAAGGAGTGAAGGTTCAAGTCCTTTTATCCGCACTTTTAATAAATTCAATTGCCTTATCTAGGTCGATACTGATACTTGAGTTAAAACTTTAGGTATAGTTAAGCTGTTCCAGATTTAACTTGCATAATTAGGGCGGGCTTTCGGACCCACCCCACAAGAGTTCTGTTTAATTCGGTAATGCAAATTAGATGTTTTTGGGCTTACCAGCCTATTTACAGCACTTTGCAGGTAAATTAAGTACAGATCTTAATATGATAAATCTTGTGGGGTGGGCATCCTGCCCGCCCTTGTGTACCTCATTCAGATGAAATGTGCTGTAAATATTGCCTAAATAAAAATATGTTTAGTCAGCATAAGTAAGTCCGCCTTAATACAATATAGTTCAGTTAGACCTAAAAACCTTAGACTCCGTAGGTTGGGTTGAGGAACGTAACCCAACATTTTCGGGCATTTGTTGGGTTTCACTTCCTTCAACCCAACCTACTATTATCGTTAACCCAAGCGTATTGGGTCTTAATATAGCTATGTTAATAAATTTAAATGTAGGGGTACGTTATGTTCCTAACGCACCATTTCGAGTGCTTTCGGTGCCGTACTCTCGGCGGTAAAATACCCTATAAAAGATAAGTTTTGCATTCTGTTTAATTTACGTTTTTAAATGTGAATGTTAAAAAATAAACTTATCAATGTCAATAAATCAGTATTATTGCTGTGGTCAAGTTGAAGTTACTGAACACAAAGTGGCTTCATATAGTCCTTATCTGATTAAAATCTGGATTTTACTTAAGTAGAAATACAGTCGTTTAAATATCTTACCGTCAATAAAATCAGTATTATTGCTGTGGTCAGATTGGGGTTACTCAATGGAAAGTGGCTTCATCTACTCTTGGTATTTTTATGTCCTATTCTCGAAAGATATCTATAAATCTCGGTAACAGTAGGCAAATTAATTATAATTTACGAATTTACTGAGATTTGAGCATTTGAAAATAACGTTGCTGTCGTTGAGTTTCACCACAAACATAGATATAAATTCATGTACTTTGAAATACAAAAGTTTGATGCTTTTTACTTGATTTAAATCGTGGAATAACTCTGCACGAATTTAGCTTACATATATCGAATTTAGCTGAAATAAAGCAAATGAGCACAACTCCTATAGGTAGCTACAGGTTGTTCCAGAAACTACATCCGCTATCTCTGTTGGCACAGTTAACTAGTCGGCGTGCTACAGGTTGCTTAAGTATCTTTACTGGGATAGTTTCTTGGGCAATCTATCTAGAAGACGGTAAACTTACTTATGCCTCCTATTCAGATAAACTATTTGAGCGCCTTGATAGTCACTTGCGGCGCTTGAGTCAGCAAATTCCTGCTCTCAACAGCGCTACTCGCGTGCAGATGCGGCAGATGTTTGAGGCGAAGAATGAACATCAATCAATACCAAATGCAGATTACCAAGCTATTAGTTGGTTAGTAAATCAGGACTATATCACCTCTGTACAAGCAGCAAGCCTAATATACGAATTGGCAAAAGAAGTTCTGGAATCATTTCTGTGTTTAAAAGAAGGTAGCTATGAATTCAGTCCAGAAAACTCTTTAAATGAACTACCAAAGTTCTGTCACCTAGATTTGCGGTTACTTGTTGAACAGTGTCAAAAGCAGTTACGAAATCGGCAAAATATCCAGTCATCGATTCCGGCTGGTCGGGGTTCCCAAGTTTTGTCTACAACACAATTACAAATAAAAGTTGGGCAAAAATCACCGATTTCCATCAATTTTGATATTCCTGAGAATAATAAAAATACTCAGCCAACTGTTGGCAAAAAACTATATACAATTGCCTGCATTGATGACAGCCAAACAGTTTTGAATTCCATTAAACACTTTTTGGGTGAAAACACATTTTCAGTTGTGATGATCAACGATCCGATAAAAGCTTTAATGCAAATTCTTCGGAGTAAACCTGATTTGATTTTGCTAGATGTTGAAATGCCAAGTTTAGATGGCTACGAGCTATGTTCTTTATTACGGAAACATTCAGCGTTTAAAAATACACCGATTATTATGGTAACAGGTAGAACAGGCTTTATCGACAGAGCAAAAGCCAAGCTGGTGAGATCATCAGGATATTTGACGAAGCCTTTTACACAATCAGAATTACTAAAAATGGTTTTTAAGCATCTTGGTTAATTTAGGAGTCAGAATTTAATGCTAATTCCATTCTGAATTCTTATAACAAAATTAATATTTTTAATATGTTTTTTTAGGAGATTTAATAGTGAGCCTGACTTTATTTGGCACAATTATGATTGTAGAAGATTCTCCCAGTGAATTGGAATTAATGAGCTATTATCTTAAAGAAAGTGGTTACAAGGTAATTAAAATTTCTGGTGCAAAAGAAGCTTTAGAAAAAGCTGTATTAGAAAAACCAGATGTGATAGTTACTGATGTAGTAATGCCAGAAATGAGTGGATTTGAATTGTGTCGTTCTCTAAGAAGAAATCCGATTACTGCAAAAGTACCAATTGTGATTTGTAGTTCTAAAAATCAAGAAATTGACCATTTGTGGGCGATGAGACAAGGTGCAGATGCCTATATAACTAAACCTTACACCCGCGAACATCTCCTATGTACTATTAAATCAGTGGTAATTTAAATCAATGACTACTACAAACATTACACTTTCTCCAAAACTAACCTCAAATAACTTAGCAGATGGTTATCTTAAGTTTCAGTTAAATCAACAGACTACTGCTGTTTTATCAATGAGGCATACGCAAGAAGCAATTATTGTACCGATTGAATCTGTCACTTCAATGCCGAATATGCCCCCCTGCATATTAGGATTAATGAATTGGCGGAGCCGGATAATTTGGGTAGTTGATTTGCCAAGAATGCTCAATTTAGAATCTCTAGATTATCGACTGCGACAGTACAATGCGATCATTATTCGAGTGGAATCATTGTTATTAGCCTTTGTTGTACAAGAAATAAAAGGTACAACCAAGTTCGTACCTGATGCTATTCATTCTCCTATAGGACAAGTAGCATCCAGTTTAGTTCCTTATTTATGTGGATGTGTTGTGCAACAAGAAGAAATATTACTTGTATTAGATGCAGAGGCAATTGTGCAGTCTTCTATTCTCCGCAGTGATTAAGGTGTACTACTAAAAAATAGATTTTTAGTGTTCTTGTTCACATAGTTAGGAGAACTACTTTTATGTTTAATAAAACCAACACAAATCAAGCTAGTGGCGCTCAAAACCGAGCATCATTGATTTCATCCCAAAAAGCGATTGGGACTGTAGTAAAGCTACCAAATAAGCCGACTACTGGAACTGCTAATAATTCTTCTGGAAATCAGGGTATTGCCTATTTTACAAGGCTGGGATTGGTTAAAAAAGCGACTATTTTAGCGATCGCAATCGGTACAATACCAGTATTGGGCATAGGCGCGATCGCTTTTAGTTTTGCCAACAAATCAATTACTAAACAAATTACTCAATCTCAACAAGCCAAAGCCACTGACTTAAGTGATAAACTTAACCGTTTCATGTTGGAACGCTACGGCGATATTCAGGTAATATCAAGTTTGGCATTTTTGACAAGTCCCCAAGCTAGTGTAAGTACCACTACTCAAGAAAAGCAAGCAGTTCTAGATCGGTTTGTTGAAGCTTACAAAGCTTATGACAGCGTTGCTGTTTTTAATCGCCAAGGTAACTTGATTGTGCAATCCACAGGCGAACCCCTGGAGAATCAAAAAGACCGTACCTATTTTCAAACGGGGTTGCAAAAAGATGCTCCTCTAATCAGCAAACCTGAAGCAGCAAAAAACACAGGTTTAGTGAGCATTTATCTAGCTGCACCTGTTAAAGAGACAAGGACAGGGCAAACTATTGGCGTGGTACAAGCACGTATGCCCGTAAAATCTTTAGAGGAAGTAATCAAAAACTACGTAGCTAATGGACAACAATACTATTTGCTTGATGCTTCGGGAACAGTTTTCTTAAGTCCACAAAAGGAATTATTGGGGAAACCGGCCAAGGGAGAGTATTTTAGTTTACCTAAACTACTAGCAGTTAAAAAGGCAGATAGTTTTATAGAAGTTCCCAAAACTGGCAAAAAACAAGAATTAGTCAGCTACGTACCAGCCAGGAAGTTAGACGGCTTGCCTGATTTAAACTGGCAGGTACTTTTATCCACAGACACAGCAATTGTATTTGAGCCGCAAAGACAATTATTGTGGACTATAGCCATCGGTACGGCACTGACAGCATTTATTGTAGGTGCGATCGCATCTCAGTTAGCCAAACTTACTACACAGCCAATTCTAAATGCAAGTGCGGCATTAGCAAAGCTTGGTCAAGGTAAATTTAATACCCGTCTCGAAATCGAAAGAGAGGACGAATTAGGGCTATTGAGTGCAAATATCAACCTTATGGCCGAACAATTGCAAGTCTTAGTTAAGGAACAAGAACTCGACGTTGAAGGGGCAAAATTACTCGCAGATATTACCCTCCGAATTCGGCGAATTCTCAAAACTGAAGAGATTTATCACGCAGCAGTCAAAGAAGTTCAGCGATCGCTAAAAACAGATCGGGTAATCATTTATAGTCTAAATGCAGATACTTCGGATGGTGTTGTCGTAGCTGAATCGGTAACTGATAATTATAATTGGCCGAAAATGCTCGGAGTGCAAATTGACGATCCCTATTTTCGGGAACGTTATATAGAAACTTATCACTATGCACAGGTGCAAGCGATCGCGAATATTTATCAAGACCAAAGCCTGAAAAATGCCGGCAGTTACATCCAACTATTAGAAAAATTTGCTGTCAAAGCTAATTTGATTGTACCGATTTTTGCCCAAGAGCAACTTTTAGGTTTATTAATTGCTGATAATTGCGAAACTCCTCGTGTTTGGCAACAGCCGGAAATTGACTTGTTTCAACAGATAGCAACTCAAATCGGCTATGCCTTAGAACAAGCCAAGTTATTAGAAGAGATAGAACAATCTAGAAATGTTGCCGTAATCGGCTCAGGCGAAGAACGACAACAAAAAGAAGCACTGCAACACCAACTTTTAGAACTACTCAGTGATGTAGAAGGTGCAGCTAGAGGCGACTTGACAGTGCGTGCAGACGTGACATCTGGGGAAATAGGTACTGTTGCCGACTTTTTCAACTCGATTGTGGAAAGCCTCCGCGATATTGTTACCCAAGTTAAACAAGCTGCTACCCAGGTAAATACTGCCATCGGCTCTAATGAAGGAGCCATCCGCGACTTAGCAGAGGAAGCACTCATACAAGCTGCCGAAATCAACCGCACTCTCGATGCTGTTGACAAAATGACCAAATCCATGCAATCAGTAGCCGAAAGTGCTGAAAAAGCTGCCTTTATTGCTAACCATGCTACTCATACCGCTATCAAGAGTGGACACGCGATGGATTTGACAGTACAAAATATCCTCTCTTTGCGGGAAACAGTTGGTGAAACTGCTAAAAAAGTCAAACGTTTGGGAGAGTCTTCTCAACAAATTTCTCGCGTGGTGTCTTTGATTAACCAAATCGCTATTCAAACTAACTTACTAGCGATTAATGCCGGTATTGAAGCCGCGCGTGCAGGTGAAGAAGGTCAAGGTTTTGCCGTAGTTGCTGAAGAAGTCGGCGAATTAGCAGTACGAAGTGCCGCAGCAACCCAAGAAATTGAACAAATTGTTGAAAATATCCAACAAGAAACCAGTGAAGTGGTGCAGGCGATGGAAATAGGAACCATCCAAGTAGTTGAAGGTACCCGCATTGTGGAGGAGGCTAAAGAAAGTTTGAGGGAAATTTTGGATGTATCGCATCAAATTGACTCCTTAGTGCAATCAATTTCCAGTGCAACTGCTTCTCAGGTAGAAACATCCCAAAGTGTCAGCCAATTGATGAAAGATATCGCTGCTGTATCACAACGCACCAGCGATTCTTCTCGCCAAGTTTCCGAATCTCTGCAACAAACTGTGGAGATTTCCCAGCAGTTGCAAGAGACTGTGGAGACTTTCAAAGTTAGTTAAGTTTGTCATTTGTTATTTGTCGTTTGTTAATGACCAATGACGAATGACTTTTGTTATTTGTCCGTTGTCATTTGTCCTTTGTGCTTTTACCAATGACTAATGACCAATGACCCTTTGGGTTCGCCAGTTGCTCATGGGGGAAACCCCCATCGCTTTTAGCGTCTCCCCAACACTTGGAGACGCTGCACGAAGGGAGAAGACTGCACTGGCTCACTAATGACCAATGACCAATGACTAAGGACAACAACTATGCTAGAAGACAAAGAATTAGAAATCCAGATGCAGTTTCTGGAAGAAGCAACTGATTACTTAAATACTTTAGAAGGGGTATTGCTGGAAATCGATACTACTAACCGTATCGATTTAGATAAAATCAATGCTGCACTCCGGGCGACTCATTCTATCAAAGGTGGCGCGGGGATGATGGGATTTAGATCGTTAAGTGATTTAGCCCATCGTTTGGAAGATTCCTTTAAAATTTTAAAAACTAAAAAAAATTCTCTCGAAATTGATACTCAGTTGCAAAGTTTATTGCTATCTGGAGTTGACTGGCTGCGTCAAATTGTCGAATTGCTTGCAGAAGGAAATGTTGTCGAAGATCAATGGTTAGAAACCTTTTGTTACCCAATTTTTGATGAGTTGCACGATCGCTTGGGAGACCCCAGCCCTGAGGATGCCTCAACCATGCTATCCCCAGAAGAGGGACAAGACGTTATCCCCTTGCTATTTGGAACAGAAGTAGAAGAGTGTTTGCAGCGTCTAGAATCTATATTGGCAGATAGCGAACAGCCCGGCTTGCATGAAGAAGTTGTGATTATGGCGGTTGAATTGGGCGGTTTGGGGGAAATGCTCCAGTTGGCAGCTTTTACCAAGCTTTGTGAGTCAATAACGCAGCAATTGGAAACTGTTAGCAGCGATCGCATTCCCGAAATTGCCCAGTTCGCATTGCAAGCATGGCGGCGATCGCAAGCTTTGATACTCACAAATCAACTAGATAACTTGCCTACAGAAATTGACTTGAGTATAACTACTCAAGTCCAGCCACTATTAGAAGCAGAAGTAATACCACCGTTTCTCCCCACAGATACAGAAGTAGTATCAACATTTGTTTGGCAACCAGAAAACATAAGAGAAAATTGGACTAATGATCAAGCGTTGGCGCAGCCCACACTTCGACCCTTTGGCGCAGGCTCAGGGCAGGCAAGCTCAGTGACCACCGCAGGTATGGCAGCTAATTTTACATTTGTGGATGCAGAATTTACAGATGACGTAAATGCTGGCAATGTCACTGAGCAAAATACGATATTCGCTAGAGGAAATAATCCTATTGATGGTAGATTTAGCGAAAGCAAAGGAGAACAGGCTGGTGTTAGTAAAGAGCGCGAAATTCATGAAAATAGTGTCCGAGTTCCTAGCAAACAATTAGAGCAAATTAATGATTTATTTGGGGAACTGGTTCTTCAGAGGAATGGGTTAAACTCGCAACTAGAGAGATTACGCAAACTCGTTCGTAACCTGAACCAGCGAGTACAAGTTCTCGACCGAGAAAACCAGAATTTACGTACAGCCTACGACAAAATTTCTACTCAAGCTACGATGTCTGCTGGGGTGCAAGGGGAAAATGGCCACCAAATCCAAGGTACAGAGAGGGAATTTGATGCCTTAGAAATGGATCGCTATAACGAATTAAACCTGCGATCGCAGGAAGTTATGGAAACCATTGTTCAGGTACAGGAAGTCACAACTGATGTGCAACTCAGTGTAGATGATACAGACCAAATTGCTCGTAAAATAAACAAAACATCAAAACAGTTACAGACCAAACTAAATCATATTCGGATGCGGCCGCTGTCCGATTTAATCGAACGTTTTCCTAGAGCTTTGCGCGATTTAAATGTAGAGCATGGGAAAAATGTCCAGTTAAAAACTGAAGGTGGTGACACTTTAATTGAACGCAGCATTTTAGAAGCTTTAAACGAACCTTTAATGCACCTGTTAAGGAATGCTTTCGATCATGGTATTGAAGACCATACCACCCGCCGCCTTTTGGGTAAACCAGAACAAGGATTAATTGAAATTAAAGCTACCCACCGCAGTAATCGCACCCTCATTACCATACGTGATGATGGTTGGGGCATTTCTCTGGAGAAAATTCGCACCCGCGCCTTAGCTATGGGATTGGATGCTTCTCTACTTGCTAATGCTAGTGATGAAGAACTGTTATCACTAATTTTTGAACCAGGTTTTACCACCTCCGAAAAAGTCACACCATTATCTGGTCGCGGTGTCGGTATGGATGTGGTTCGTAACAACCTCAAACTAATTCGAGGAGATGTCACAGTTGATACGGAACCAGGAGTTGGTACTACCTTCACCTTATCAGTACCATTTGCACTTTCCGTTGCCCGAGTTCTGCTAGTAGAAATCAACAAAATGGTATTGGCATTTCCCACAGATGTCATTTCAGAAATATCTTTACTCCAAAACGAGCGAGTTTTCCAAATGGCAGGTAGCGAAGTTCTAAATTGGCAAGGAACGATGCTGCCACTGATTCGCTTGACTGGCTATTTAGAGTTTAATTGTCTGCGCTACGATAGCTCAGAACTGGAAATACCGGCAGCAATTAATGCTAACAGCGTGTTAGTAGTCAAAGGTAATAATCAGCCAGTAGCAATCCAAATAGACCGTTGCTGGGGTGAACAGGAAGTTGCTATTCGCCAAGTCGAGGGAAATATACCTTTACCTGAAGGCTTCAGCAATTGCACAATTCTCGGTGATGGTCGAGTAGTGCCACTAGTTAATGTCAATGAATTGCTGTATTGGATTGCTACGAATCGGCGCACTAAGAGAGGCACTCAATTACCATCAGCAAGGTTAAAAACACCGTTCCTCATATTTGATGAAGAGAAAATCTCAGCCGCATCTGTTAAGCAGAAAGGCACAATTCTAATTGTAGATGACTCAATTAATGTTCGCCGCTTTTTAGCCCTGACCCTTGAAAAAGGAGGATATCAAGTAGAACAAGCTAAAGATGGTCAAGATGCCTTAGAAAAACTCCATAATGGATTGAGAGTTGAGGCAGTGATTTGCGATATTGAAATGCCTCGCTTAGATGGTTATGGCTTTTTAGGTAAGGTAAATTCAGACGTGGATACAAAAAATATCCCAGTCGCTATGCTGACTTCTCGTAGCAGTAATAAGCATCGGCAACTGGCTATGCAATTGGGTGCCAGAGCTTACTTTTCTAAACCTTATAACGAGCAAGAATTACTCCAAACGCTGGAGGAAATAATTCATTCTGTCGCAGGAAAGGGCGCGTCTAATTGAATTCATAATTAGGTTTAAGATATTTTCGTAGGTGCGTTAGCAAGTGCCTTGGCGACTAGAAATCGCGGCTATACAGACTTGTATTGAGCGGAGTCTAAATACAAAATCCGCACTTCGACAAGCTCAGTGACCACCTGCGCGGGTTAAAACGACTGAGTTATATTCAGTAATAATCGCCTAGCTTTTGCGTCATACTATTTGTGTCAATTGAAATAATTTCTACATAAACTCAATTTGTAGTTAATTTATGGTAACTGTAACACTGACGGCTGTTGCTACTGCGATCGCAACTACACTTTGGACTAAAGCGCAAGAGAAAATCGGCGAAAACATTGGTGGTGCTTTATGGACGGCTCCTGGTAAGTTAATCGGATTACTCCGCCAGAAGAATAAATCGCCATTACTCACCACTGCTGTTGAGGAAAATGAACCGCAGCGATTAGATTATGGTCAAGCAGTGCTGGAACTAAAAGCAGCAGCAGACGCAGATTCAGAAATTGCTCAAGCTGTTGTGGAAGTGGAAGCAGCAGCAAAAGCAGAACCAAAACTCACTCAAAAAATTCAAGAAATAGAAAATACCCTCAAGTCTCAACAGCCAACCATTCAAAATCTGACACAGCTAGCAGAAAAAATTGGGGTTGTAAATCAAGGACAGATAAATAACCAAACTAATAACTTCACGATTTGACTACAGCCGTCTCAAGGGGAGGATGGGACAAAGTTAACTCCAGATGACTGGCGTAAAGTCTGCCGTGAAATGCTGACAGAACGGCGAAAGCTGACTACAAATCCTTTGACAGAAGCCACTGAGCAACTGAAGAAAGATTTTGTTCTTCAGTTTGATCAAAATAATGTCTGGCTGCTGCTAGATGGGTTAGATGAGATGTCCGCATCTTCAGGTAATCCTCTAACAGAAATTGCACGGCAATTCCGTGAAGGAGGGTCAATTTCTAAAGCGCGAATTGTGCTGACTTGTCGGGTTAATCTGTGGGATGGCAGCATTAATGCACTTGATGATTTTGACACCTATCGCAGTTTAGATTTTTCTTATCCAGAACAGGTCGAGAGATTTATTGATAAATGGTTCAATAAAATTGAAATTCCCGAAACTGGGAAGCAGTTATGCACTGCGTTGAAAGCATCAGGTAAAGAACGGATTCAGGATTTGGTGAAAAATCCTTTGAGATTGACGCTGCTGTGCTTAAATTGGCAATCAGGAGATGGCAAATTACCCAATACTAACTGCTGCAATCAACTAATCTGGATGACTCCACCCGTAGGCTGGCAGTAGATAGCTTAGAGAAAATCGGCACAGGCAATGAAATTGCGATCGCCGCCTTGGTGCAACTGCTGCAATCAACTAATCTGGATGACTCCACCCGTAGGCTGGCAGCATCAAGCTTAGAGAAAATCGGCACTGGCAATGAAATTGCGATCGCAGCCTTGGTGCAACTGCTGCAATCAACTACTGTGGATGACTACACCCGTACGCTGGCAGCATCAAGCTTAGAGAAAATCGGCACAGGCAATGAAATTGCGATCGCTGTCTTGGTGCAACTGCTGCAATCAACTAATCTGGATAAATACACTCGTAGTCATGCAGCAACAAGTTTAAAAGAAATTCTACAGGATAATCAGCATCACATTGCGGTAGTCAAAGCTTTAAGTGGTTATTGGCAATTAGATTACTCTTACTACGATTTAGCCTGGAAATGCGCCCAGAATATGCCTTACCCCGATTTCTATCAAGCTTGGCATCAGTATAATTTTGCTACTCGTGCGATTCAAAGCTTAAAGAAAATCCTCTTCACAAGAATAATTTAAGTACTTTTGCAGCACCGACGTTACAAATGAAGTTCCCGTGATAAAAACAGCTTGTCACTCATTACCAGTAAACCAAAAAGTTTTCCCAAAAGCTCTAACCACGATGGATGTGGCAGATATCACCAACAAATGAGTACAGAGAAGTAAGTATTATGCAA
>NZ_JBTYKD010000128.1:0-4169 GCF_054880495.1 Nostoc sp. | reverse complement strand
AGGATTTTTTTCTTGAGCGGTTTACAATTAAACATGAAAAAATTGTTAATCACCGGAGCAAGTGGTTTTTTAGGATGGCATCTTTGCCAGCTTGCAAAACAAGAATGGGAAGTTTATGGTACTTATTTTTCCCATTTTCTAGAAATTCCTGGCATCAAAATGCTAAAAGTGAACTTAACAGATTTTCAGGAATTGCAGCGCATATTTAGCGATATAAAACCAACAGCAGTTATTCATACTGCTGCACATTCGCAACCAAATTTTTGTCAAACCCACCCCGAAGAATCGCACGCAATTAACGTCACAGCATCCTGTAATATTGCCGGACTGTGTGCAGATAATTCTATTCCTTGTGCTTTTACCTCAAGCGACTTAGTTTTTGATGGCTTAAATGCCCCCTATCGAGAAACAGATGCAGTGTGTCCTGTCAATCTTTACGGTGAGCAAAAAGCGATCGCAGAAGCAGATATGCTAGAAAGGTATCCGATGACCGCAGTCTGTCGAATGCCGTTGATGTTTGGTGGAGCAACACCCACAGCAAAAAGCTTTATTCAGCCATTTATTCAAACTTTACAAGCCGAACAAGAACTAAGTTTATTTATAGATGAATTTCGCACACCAGTAAGTGGAACATCTGCCGCCAAAGGACTTTTATTAGCATTAGAAAAAGTTAACGGCATTATTCATTTAGGTGGCAAAGAGCGGATTTCGCGTTATGATTTTGGACAGCTATTAGTGGAAGTATTTCAACTTACCGCCACCGGACTTAAATCCTGCCGACAACAAGATGTGAAAATGGCAGCACCTAGACCAGCAGATGTTTCTTTGGATAGTTCCAAAGCATTTGCATTGGGATATCAGCCTTTATCTTTACGAAAAGAATTGCAGGAGTTAATCAATAGTCAATAATCAGATTGTATTTGTTGTGTAGTTAACCAGTGACGGAAGCTGGAATGATAGAGACTATAATGGATTTGTCCGTCAATTTGTTCTTGGTGTAAAAATTCAAGCCAACTTTCTAGAACTTCCTCAACTTCGTATTCATCTGTATTGATTATATTAGCGATAGCATCTACAGATATTGCTTTTTGTTGCTGTATTAAGACGTTTAACACATCTGTGCTATGTTCCGTTCCTAGTTCGGGTAGAATCATTTTGTGTAAATGCTGCTGATAATATGCTTCTAAACCAGACGGAAGTTGATTGTACTCGAAAGGTTCAGGGTAGAAATTTTCTGTGTTAGCGAAGCTTACCGAAGGTATCGCACCTACGATCTGGCTAACATACATAAAATTATTTTCGCTCAAAGTGGTGATGCGATGCCCAACGGCAAGCTGCTCCGCATCTACGCAGAATTCTTGCTCACTAATCTGGTGATTACTCAGCCAAGATTTAAGATTTGACCTCTCCCCCAACCCCTCCCCTACAAGGGGAGGGGAGTAATCTTGTCCCCCCCTTCCCTCGTAGGGAAGGGGGGTTAGGGGGGTTAGGTAATTTTGAATATATGCTTGGATATCTTGGCGATTTTCTTCTGGATAATCTGCTAAATCAAGACTTTGCGACGACGTTTCAATTAATAAACCCGATTTCTCCCGTAAAAAAGGTCTACGAGTGAGGAGAAAATAGACCCCATCCGGGAGATAGCGGGGGAGGTAAAACAGATTTGTACCAGGTGGTTGGCTATTGCGGTCAATGCAATTCAACCCATCAATGGCAATTATCAGTTTTTGATGAGGTTCTAACTCATCACTGATTTGCTGGAGGAGAAGAGACAAAAACCAACTCCCCTCAGTCGCATTATCTGAAACTCCCCCTAACTGGGAAAAATCTTGCTCCCTCCTCGCTTGCGGGGAGGGTTGGGGTGGGGTGCTTAAATTATGCAACCAGTCGATTAACTGAGTACAAACAACTTTGAGAAATTCGTCAGCACGATTTTTACCCTCAAGTTCGGCATTGTAATAAATAACTTGAGGATTGTTTGTCACATATTTGGCGAGGATGGCACTTTTACCGCTACCGGGTACGCCAATGATAGTGAAGTAACCTTGGTTATGGCGGTGGAGAAAGTTGTTAATAGCCGTGAAGACAAATTCACGACCGACAAAGTTGTGGCTTTTTTCTTGAATGATTTGCTCAAACTCCGTTGGATGTCCTCTGGAATTGATTGCAGTGGGTGGTTTGGGTGGTGAGTTCATAATTTTGGAGAATAATTAAAAGATGACGCAACACTAGAGGTAACTATTGAAGTTTGGTTAGTAGATATTAACGAGCAAATTGTGGAAGTTTATCAACAACCAACAGCCGCAAGATATCAGCTTATGCAAAAGTTCGCTAGCGGTCAAACTTTATCAATTAAAGCTTTCCCTAATGTAAACATTACCGTCAATGAAATCTTTGGCAGGTAAAATTACTTCTCGCCTCATTTCCCTTTCATCCCTTCAAGACACAAAAAATGCACCCTACCTGATTGTTCACCTGCGACCATTGTCATGCCATCCTCTGCTACTGCACAGCAAATAATCGGATATTCTCCTGTGAAAGTAGTAATTATCTCGCAAGTTTCCAGATTCCAGACTTTGAGGTTATAATCTCTTGAACCAGAAATCACCTGCTTGCCATTAGGGGTAACGACAATTGCATTTACCCTGTCAGTATGACCTTTGAGGGTGAATTGTTCATTTCCGGATTCCAGATTCCAGACTTTGAGGGTATTGTCATGGGAAGCGGAAATCACCTGCTTACCATTGGGGGTGACGGCAACTGCATTTACCCTATCACCATTAAGGGTGACGGTGGCTGTATTTACCCTGTCACTATGTCCTTGAAGGGTGAATTGTTCCTTTCCAGATTTCAGATTCCAGACTTTGAGGGTTTTGTCATCGGAAGTGGAAATCACCTGCTTGCCATTGGGGGAGATGGCAACTGCATTTACTCTGTCACTATGTCCTTGGAGGGTGAATTGTTCCTTTCCGGTTTCCAAATTCCAGACTTTGAGGGTGCTGTCATCGGAACCGGAAATCACCTGCTTGCCATTAGGGGTGATGGCGACTGCATTTACCAGAGAACTATGTCCTTGGAGGGTGAATTGTTCCTTTGCGGTTTCCAAATTCCAGACTTTGAGAGTTTTGTCATCGGAAGCGGAAATTACCTGTTTGCCATTGGGGGAGATGGCAACTGCATTTACCAGAGAACTATGTCCTTGGAGGGTGAATTGTAATTTTCCAGTTTCCAGATTCCAGATTTTGAGAGTTTTGTCATCGGAAGCGGAAATCACCTGCTTGCCATTGGAAGTGATGGCAACTGCATTTACCCTATAACTATGACTATTGAAGGTGAATTGTTCCTCTCCAGTTTCCAGATTCCAGATTTTGAGGGTTTTGTCATCGGAAGCGGAAATCACTTGCTTGCTACTGTGGGTGACAGCGACTGCATTTACCAGAGAACTATGACCGTTGAAGGTGAATTGTTCCTCTCCAGTTTCCAGATTCCAGATTTTGAGAGTTTTGTCAGAGGAAGCGGAAATAATCTGCTTGCCATTGGGGGAGATGGCGACTGCATTTACCGAACCACTATGATTATCGAGGGTGAATTGTAATTTTCCATAAACTAGATTCCAGATTTTGAGGGTGTTGTCATATGAACCAGAAATCACCTGCTTGCCATTGGGGGAGATGGCGACTGCATTTACTAAAGAACTATGTCCTTGGAGGATGAATTGTTCCTTTCCAGATTCCAGATTCCAGACTTTGAGGGTTTTGTCATATGAAGCGGAAATCACCTGCTTGCCATTGGGGGAGATGGCAACTGCATTTACTCTGTCACTATGTCCTTGGAGGGTGAATTGTAATTTTCCAGATTCCAGATTCCAGACTTTGAGAGTGTTGTCATCGGAAGCGGAAATCATCTGCTTGCCATTGGGGGTGATGGCGACTGCATTTACCCTGTCACTATGACCATTGAATGTGAATTGTTCCTTTCCGGTTTCCAAATTCCAGACTTTGAGAGTTTTGTCATCGGAAGCGGAAATTACCTGCTTGCCATCAGGTGTGTTAGCGACTGCATTTACCAGAGAATTATGACCATTGAATGTGAATTGTTCCTTTCCGGTTTCCAAATTCCAGACTTTGAGAGTTTTGTCATCGGAAGCGGAAATTACCTGCTTGCCATCA
>NZ_JBTYKD010000127.1:0-16606 GCF_054880495.1 Nostoc sp. | reverse complement strand
AGTTTGTGTTAATTGGCGCTTTCGTATAGATGATGCGAGAATTAAACTTTCACGAATCTATCCAACCCATCAAAACTAATGACATGAACTACTAGGTATGTATCCCTCTTCTGTCACCTTCCATCATAATTTATTCCTATTTTCTTAGAGGAAACTGTGCCTGTTAAGCGTTGCTTGCCGCCGTAGGAATCACAGTATAGCTGTATCTTGGCCTCATTATCTTCATTGCCGAAATCAATTGGAAGCATAAGCACGTTTTAACGGCAATCTTATGGGTTAATAGACAACAGCAATACTTTCAGTCTATCTTGCCCCTCATGACACGCTCGCTAGATTTACCCCAAGTTATCTAATGAGCAGCACAAAATGCAGTCGCTAGTGCCGGGCTATTAGGTCTTGCATTTGGCGCTTGAGCAACCAGAACCACGTTACCATTGGCATCTATAACCCATCCTTGGGCTTCCACAATTTGAGTAGGGACGTTGACAGAATTAACTTTCTGTGATTCTTCTGTGTTTCCTTGCTTCTGAACAATTACTCTGTTCTTTCTACCCTCAGCACGATTCTTACTTTCTGGAGAGAGTGTGATCCAATCTGCCAGCACTGCATCATCAGCTATCAATGGTTCCGTCGGATCGGCTACCATTCCTCCACGCCCAGTAACAATAAACGAACTCCTTCCTATTTTTCCACCAGAATTACAATCAGCAACAATTTGCTGTGAAGCATCAACCACATTTACAGGCAATTCCACCAATCCTTTACTGGGGTCTGCATCTGGAGAGTTAATTTGTACAGTGCCATTAAATAAACGATTTTGCTGAGAAAATGCAGTGATATCGCTGGTTAGAAGGTTATTTGGGTTGAGTTGCTTTGGGTCTTTAGTGTTTAACAGTCTCACTAAGTCTGCACGAGTGCGCGGCACAAAACCAAAGATACTTTTAGCGTTGATTTTAATTTTACCACCAGAGCCTGAGAAAGCATTGGCCGTGATATCGTTATTCTCTAAAGGAGCGGCAACGATAAAACCCGACGGTGCATTGATGCTGATATTCCCACCATCTCCATTAGATAGTGGTGTTTCTGCATTCGTGGATATCTGACTGTTGCGGCGCATCAGTAATAAGTCCTGTACATTAAGCGTAATGTTTCCACCCTTACCTGACTCACTATTAGATGTGAGTTTTCCTTCGTTAAGAAGTATAGAGCCAGCACTTACATTTAAATTACCTGCTTGTCCTAAATTAATTGTACCCTGTGTGTAGGTAACATCTTTTGGATTTGGATATTGACTACTCACAGTTACTACAGCCCCATCCCTAATGATTAATTGTCCTGTAGAAAGATTTAAATCACCAGCAGAGCCGGAAGTATTAGTTGATGCAGATAAGCTACTAGGGTTAGAACCATTTGCATTTAGTAAAGTTCCACTTAATTCTATGGACTTGGAGGCATTTACAGTCAAATTCCCTCCTTTGCCTGTAGCAGGTAAAAATACACCATTTTCCAGAAATCCGCTAGATTTTGTTGATACTCCCGCTCCCCCCTGGATACTTAAACTTCGAGTGTTAATTGTGATATTGCCAGCATTTCCAACACCGTAAGTTGCGCTAAACAATCCGCTGGGTATAAAAATATTATCAGAGGAGGAACCCCCGCTCAGTTCCACAGAATCTGAGGCGTTTACAGTCAATTGCGGCACAGAATCTGACTCCGAGTTAGAATTATCAACAGATACTTGTGCTCCATCCTTAACAATCAGCCTTCTCGTGGTAATCGTTAAGTCTCCTGCAACTCCTGCGCTTGTGGTTCCAACTCCCAAGGGATTACCACCACTGAGTTCTACGACATCTGAGGCATTAACTGTCAAATTTCCTCGTCGTTGCGTGTCCAAGGTGTCCGTGAAAATCGATGAACCGCCAGTAATTTGTAAATCTTTGGCTTGAACCTGGATATTACCTCCACCCTTGCCACTAGCATCTACATTGGATGAATTAATTACTTGGATGTTCTGGAAATTCTTGACACTTTCATATCCCAAAGACCAACCTTGCTCCGTTGAATTTAGACTGACCAGACTATCGCCAGCAACACTTCCTAACTCTATCCGTCCCCCTTTTGCTGTTAAATTTTCTCCATCGAGTACAATATCCCCGCCCACAAGTGCCAAGGTTTTACCTGAGTGCACCTCTAGACCAACAGGCGCGTTATTAGAACTTGCTTGAGATTCATTGCGGATGCTACCAGGAGTTGCTCCAAATTGTAAGCCAATAGGTACACTTACTTCCAGTAAAGGTATGGTTTGGGGTTCTGTAGCACTAAACTTGATGCCATCAGCAAAATTCAGGCTGCTAGCCGTACTGGCTACAAATGAACCATGGATATTTTTTAAAGAAGCATTGGGTCCAAAAATAATCCCGTTGGGATTAATTAGAAATATGTTTGCTGTAAGATTAGCTTTCAAGATGCCATCAATATTAGAAATAGACTTGCCGGTTACTCGACTAATAATATTCTGAATATTTGGGGCGTTGTTGAAGTAGGCTGTGCTGCCAGTAGACACAGAAAACTGCTCAAAACTGTGAAACAAATTCGTACCACGAATCGCGCCACCATCTATTTTGTCAGCAGGCCGACCATCAATCACCGTGGGTGTAACAACTGAATTTTCAGTTCCAAGAGTGTTATCTTTTTTGATCATCTGTGCTGATACACAACACTTAGATGAAGCAAATATTCCAGCAGTTATCAAAGTACTTACTAACTTGAAGTGCCAGCACCGAGCACGACGAAAGCTTCGATATCTCACAGAATTTCCACCCTAAAAATAATAGTTTAATGATGAGTCAATTATTTAGTATTAGCAGCTTTAAAGATAGCTAGGTATCGGCTAAAAGTTGCACCACAAAAATTATATTTGCGTTTCCTATTGCAGAATTACTTGTTAAAAATCCTTGGCTTCCTGACCCTCATCACTATCAATACTTTTTGCTTAAGGGGGAAAGGAGAAAGGGTTTGAATTTACCTTTACCCCTTGCCCTTTAACCTTTCACCAGACCAAAGGAGAGATTGTTGGGTTTATCCGAAAAGTATTGTCAATCGATCCCCCCTACCCAGCAACCTCTAGGATAACCAGGTGCTGGACAAGGCTTACAAAATCCACTCTGAAAAGATTCTATAATTGTTTGTTCTGTTTCTAGAATTTCTGATGAAAATTCCACGGGGTGATGACCGATGCCAGTATCTCTACCTTGAAATTGAGTTAGATCGAGTGAACACTGAACTTTTAGAATGTTTTGTCCTGATATATTGTATTTGTCGAATATCTCACTCAACTTAGAGTTATTCAGTAGCTCACTCAATTCTTTGTTAATATCCCCTTGTAACTGCTGTAGCGTTTGCAAATCAATAACTATTGACTCTAATTTTTGAGATTCCATAAGTTTTGCTTTCCTTTAACACTGCTCGATGTATGAACTGATTTTGTGATCTACTAATTACAACAGAAATCATGTATTTGAACCACATCTGTCGTAGGGGCACAGCATTGCTGTGCCCCTACCGCGTGGTCTATTTACCTGAAAATAGCTGTAACTTGAGTTCCATGAGTCTACTCTGGAAATCAAAGAATCCAGCATATAGGGTCTAGAGAATTATGAAAGAATTAAGCTTCTAAAGCTCCCTTAACTGAACACTCTATTAATATACTCAGCCTGGCTTGTAAGAATTACGCAGTCTTTAATAAAATTTCATAAAGTTGGAACGAAATTTCCTCATCGTAGTTGAGGTATGGTTTTAGACATAAACAACTTGCGTAATCTATTCCTCAACTATAGCGGTTATCAGTCTTCTGAAGTACAGTAGCTGCAGTGAGTAAAGCAACCCAGTAAATTCTCTATCGTCACTTCTGTAAATGCTGCATCTAATGCCTTGAGCAAATCAGGATAAGTCCTTGCACCGATGCGACGAAGAATGTTCTTAATCTTCGACCAACAGTTCTCACTCACGCTTGTGAAAAATCGGGGGAGTAGGGGGGGAGATAAATGAGGCTAGCTCCAGCAGCGATGATCAAAGCTTCAAGTTCATCACTTTCAGAACTTACGCATTGACAAATGAGAGAATAAATTGATTAGTTAAAAATACCGCTATTTTGTCTTAAGCACTTACCTAATCATTTTTTTAGCCGAAAGCTATACCGTACTTTTTAGTGAGGCACAGACTTTGCCTACAATATGTCAATTTAGGCAAAGTTTAACAACTGTTGTCCAGAATAATTGAGAGTTTGAGGCGTTTATGTAATTTGCTGCCAACTTCCATTTTGGGCAATGATAATTCCTTCTCTGGAGAGCTTTATATCACCAAATTAAATGAACTCCAGTAGTCAAAGATAGATTTATATTTAAACAGTAGTGCGACTCCAAGTTAAGTTTATTAAATCTAAGACGTAATCATCCGAGTTATCTATATAATCTTCTGAGTTTTCATTACCGATTACACACAATTTACCACCAGTAATATAAATCTTATCTGGTTCTTTGTAGTAAGCTTTGTGTCTACTAATCCATCCTGGTTTATTACCAGTTGCTTCTAATTTTTCTATTTTAAAGGTGTGCCAATCTAATCTATAAACTTGAGTTTCATTATAAATTCTTGCATCGGCATATCCTAAAGTACCAATAATATATATGTATTTTCCAACTAATGTAGCTGAATGAAAATCAGTTGGTGGAAAAATATGTTTGGGATAACCAAAAATCTGAAAATTCCCATCACCTTGATAAACTACAACATCGTTATAGATACAAAAGTCAGGGTCATAGTAGTCTTCATGTTCACCAGCAATTTCTACAATTCTGCCATCTGGTAATTGTGTAATGGTTCTGCCAAATCGATCATAGCACCATGCTTTATCTTGCCAATTATCTCTATCATTAAAAATAGTTTTGGCTGTATAAGCAGAACAACCCTCACAAATCATCGCCTGCCAAAAGGGAATTTTTATCAATTCTGGATTGGCTTTACCAAAACGTGGATGTTTGCCAGCAAAATATTGCTCTGGTGATAATTCTGATAGTGAGAATTTGCTGTTGGCAATTCCGGTGAGCGATCGCCGCATATCATTGTTAATATCGCTCACATCTTCACCAGCTGCAACTAACATTTTGACAATTTCCTTCTTTGTCGCTATCTTAATGGCTTTGTCATCGCAATGATTGATTCTGCTGGGGTTTGCGCCAGCTTTTAGTAAAATTCTGACGCAATCAGTAGCACCATGCTCTGCTGCGATTATTAACGCAGTGTTACTAAAGTCATCAGTGGCTTCAATATCAAATCCCTCTGCAATTAGCCAGTGTAGGACTTCGAGCCTATTATTTTCTATCGCATACATTAACGGTGTTTTTCCGCAGTTTCCCACATCGTTGTGATTTGCTCTTGCAGCTAGGAGTAATTTGGCTTTAGGTAGTTCACCCACCTGAATACTCAATAACCAAGGCGTTCTATGCCAACAATCACGCACATCTTGATCTGCTCCTTGCTCTAGCAATAACAATACTAGCTCTAAGCTCCCAAAAACTATAGCGTGCATTAATTCTGTCCATCCCAGTTGCTCTGGGTTAGCACCCGCGTTCAATAATAATTTGACAGCATCAAATCTCCCAAGATGAGCAGCTACTTTGATTGCAGACTCACCATAGCTACTGATGCCATTGACAGCAGCACCTCTAGAAATGAGTAAATTCAAAGTTGATATTAAGTTTTGATCTTGCAAGATATCTCGACCATACATAGCATTGATTAAGACATCATATCCATTTGGGCTTTGATAGTTAATATCCGCTCCAGCATCCAGAATCAATTGAATTTTATCTAGATTTCCTGACTGCACAGCCAACCCAAGTACGGTATTTTGAGATTCTTGTTGAACAGCATTCACATTCGCGCCATGTTCCAAAAGGAAGCGAATCATATCAATACCTGCATTGGCGCTACTAACCGCACACATTAATGGTCCTTGCTGGGAATACTCGTCTAGGCGCTCAATATCAACCCCATTGGCTATTTTACGTGCGACTCCTGCAATATCTCCCTGCTGTGCATAAATATGAATTTTTTGCATAATTTTTCTGAGCTAACTTTTGATATAAATTATCGGGGTTGCTGAATCAAAATGTGAATTATAATTCTAAGTCTACTATAATTTCTATCCCAATCTGGAATATTATTAAGTTGTTCTAATATTTCAATCTTTTGGCCACGTGTTATGCCTCTAAATTTCATGTTTGATTATCTCCTTATTAGTTAAATGATGACTGATGACCAATGACTGTTCACTGTCAACCGTCAACTGTCAACAAAATTAAAGTATATTTGGGTCAATTCCTTGCTGTTGTAATCTGGCTAATAAATTTTGCAATTGTTCTTCTGGGGTTTGGTATCTGTTACCATTTTCGTCATACCAAAACAGCCATTCTCTTGTTCGTCCTTGATAAGTACCCTGTTCCCGTCCAATACCTAAACCAATTTCGGGTATCCAAATTTTATCCCCTGGTTGTAAAATGTATTCACCATTAATTAAGCGATAAACTTCTAAACGTTGACGCTTACGACGTAGCCGTGTTGGTGCATAAATGACATAATACAAAATGCCTAATTCTGCATAATCAATTTTTTTCTGTTCATATTCGCCATTGTAAGTTTGAGATACAACTTCTAAAGCTAAAATTGGTGGAATACCCTCTTCTTCCCACAAAACATAACTAGAACGTCCATTTTCTCCCACAAAACGTTCAACACCTAAACTCAGGAATCCATCTGGGACTATGGCTCCTTTATTGGGTGTATAGTAAACTCCCATGTTAATGCCAAAAAACCAGTCATCGCGCTTTTGCCAAATAGCGGCTAAGATGGCTAACAATAAGTTGGGAATTAATATTTGCAGTTCGTTATCCACAGGGGTATCATCTGAGTCTGGTAATTCTGCTGATGAAGGTAGGCACTCTAAAGGATTGTAGTTGAACATAAGCAGTTATTAACCCCCAAAATCTAGGTTTAAACTCAGTTGTCCATTATTCAAGGGTAACTCAGTCTGTTTGTAAGTAAGTGGGTCAAATTAAATATAAAACCTTACTCTGCCTCCGGCTTCGCTCTCTGAACTCACGGAGAGGGATTGAGGGTGAGGTTTTATCTTATATTTAATTGTGCCTTCCTACTTAAGAGACTTTGGCTTTGATTTCATCCATAGCCATATTGGTACTAAAAACCCTGTGCCCAAGATTCGCAATACCTGCAAGTTGGTAGACAAGCCATTGCTGAGGGAAAACCTAAAACAAGACTCTGTATCATTTATCCCACAGATTATCTATCTTTTTATTTTCAGCCTGTAGCCCAAAGCACTATGAAAATACTACCCAACGATACCTTTATAATTTTGACATCTGATTCACTGCCTATAGTTTTGCAACGGCTGAATGCAAAAATTGAACCGACAAAAGCATTTAGATTCTCTAGAAAACACGCCCCTTATCAAGGAACTATTTCTGAATCAGGTTTTAAAATCAGTCGTATAATTCACTATCGCAACTCACTTTTACCAGTCATTCAAGGACGCTTTGAAGTACAATCTCACCAAACTTTGATTCATGTACAAATGAGCATACATCCTTTTGTGATGGCATTTTTAGGATTCTGGTTTTTATCCTGGTATGGTGCAGTCATTCCTATCACCTTAACAGGTACTATGCCTCATCAGATGGCTGCAATATTTGTAGGGATGCCTATGCTGATACTAATTATTTTTTGGGTAGCTTTTTGGTCAGAAGCAAATCGCAGCCGGAGTGAATTGTCCCAAATTATTCAAGGAGAATTATAGTTGAAGTACCTTCAGTAGATCGAAAAGTTTTCCAGAACCCTTACCAGGCGTTCATTTGAGTTTAGGAACATAATTTGCCGCAAGGGGTGTTAGAGTCTGCTTTTCAAGGAACGGGCGTTGTTGCTGGGTTAAAAGTGCAGTGCAAGCGATCACAATCATCAGCCCAAAAACGTCGCCTGAAACCCTGATTATTTCGTCAACTTACAAAACGTTTTCGATCTACTGACCTTGTCCCAAGTGATGGCATAACTATCAGCCCCTGAAAGCAGACGATCGCACCAATCAAGAGAGGAAACCCCAGGCAGGCGTAGCCCGCACTTCTCTACGAGACGCTGCGCGAACGAACCCATGTTTTGGCTTGTAACCAAATATCCTCTATAGGATTTTGTTCTGGACAATTAGGCGCTTTAGCGTTCGCAGTGTATTTTCCATTCATCGGATGGTAAGGTCTGATTAACCTCTTCCAAGAAACCTCGAATCTCTTTGGAGCGGTGATAAGTAGCGCCATAAAATTAGCAATTGCTGGTCAGGAGACTCCTCTAGCAGATATCGAATGAAAGCTATGAACTGTGCCTTCGCTCATTCGCCCCCACCCAATTAAGAGAGGAAACCCCAGGTAGGCGTAGCCCACACTTCTCTACGAGACGCTGCGCGTAGCTTGCAACTCCTGCGGAGTACGACAAAGCTCAGTGACCTAGTACAGCACGGCGTAAATAAGCCACCCATTTGTAATCTCTGAAACCGTTGCTAAAACGTAATTACGAATTACGAATTACGCGAAGCGGTACTAGGCATCGCCCCGCCCCCAATCAAGCGAGGAAACCCCAAATCATACTTGCTATGGCCACCCTAATTCCCTCATTCAATAGCTGCTCAATGCGAATGACCCCCGGCGAGAGGAGGTTAGGGCAGCGCTTGGAAGAGAAATTAGAAGATGATTATTTACTTTGGTATGACGTGCCACTAGGTAAAAAGCAACTGCACCTAGACTTTATAGTGCTGCATCCTAGCCGGGGTTTGTTCATCCTTGAGGTGAAAGACTGGAAGTTAGACACTATTCAAAATATTAACCCCTCCACAGTCACACTACTTAAGGAAAGCGATCGCTCTCCCCAATCAAGCGAGGAAACTGCGATCGCCCATGCAAATATCAGTAGAAGCGTAGCTTGCCGCCGCAGGTCTTACTGTCACACCTGCGCCGTACCACTTCGTGGAAGCAAGCTACGCGCAGCGTCTCCAAGAGTTGGGCATCGCCCATCAAAAGTAGAATCTGAAAAAATACTCCGGCACTCAGAGGGATTAACAACGGATCACACAAATTGAAACCTATGTATTATTGTGGAGAATACTTTAAGTATATACACTGTTAAATCCCAGCTACTCTCTAAGGATTTTGTCATACTGTGACCAAATTGATCTGGTACTGTTTAGAGTCGCTTTCAATACGTATAAATTCATTTAATGGATTATAAGTATCAAAATTTCTCAGATTTTCCTCTTTATTTACAGCATTTTCTAAATAACTTAAAGCTAATGTTGAAGTGACATAAATATTCCCGTGTTGTTTGAACCCTTTTATTACTTCAGCTTCAGGCGGATAATCTTTTACTAAATGTTCGGCTAGATACCCTTTTAAAATTATTCCTCTCAAGCCCGTTTCTTTGTAACCTTCCTTAGCCGCCATCAACGATATACTATCAGCATCGAGATGATGAAAATTATCATAATCCTCAAAAAACGGGCAAACAATTTTCATGAGATTTTTGACAGGATTTTTAACTTTCCCGTAGTTTGGATCTTGCTGTTTGGTTGAGTCGATGGGGGATATTATTCCCCGCACCTCTCACTTAGATCCGTGCGTACCCGTTTCCGTGTACACGGCTCCCGATGTTCTTAGCTTGCGCTTTTGCTCATGTGTTTGTAATCGTGGCAACTCTCATGAATTGCTTCAAGATTATTTTTCTTCCAGTTGGCGTGATTTCCGTCGATGTGATGCAGGTGAACCCGTTCCTCATCGATGAACTTTAAGCCGCAGGATGCACATTTATGGTTTTGCTTCTTAAGAGCTTTAGAGGTTTCGCCATCATAGAGTTTATTGTTGCGTTCGCTCCAGTAGACTGTATCTCCGTCATAGGGGGATTTTGTTCCTTTGACTATGACGTGTTTGTTTTCGGAGTAGGAAACTGCTGGGAATGCCTTGTGTAGTAATTTCTTGCTAGAATAGCGGTTTTGCTTGGTTTCCTTGTTGAATACCTTGTAGGCTCTCGTTTGGACGTAGTACAGGGAGTTCGTGGAACCGTCCATCTTGCAGAACTTATGGTAATTTCTCCAACCTCTAACTACCGGGGCTAATTTCTCAGCCTTTGTGGTAGCACCATAATTCGAGTTGTTGACGATGTGTTTTACTTTCTTGCGGAGCGCTTTGAAGTTATCCACTGAAGGGATGCTTCTGAACTTTCCGTTTTTCTGGATTTTAAAGTGCCAGCCGAGGAAATCAAACCCATCTGTCGCGGCGGTAATTTTGGTTTTCTTTTGGCTTACATTCATTCCGCGTTTGCGGAGGAACTCGCTGATTCTTTCAAGTATCTCTGTCGCATCATCTTCGGGTCGGAGTATAATAACCATGTCATCCGCGTATCGGATTGATGGCTCGGTGATATCACTGGCTGAGGTTTTATCAGTGATTCTGTATCCTTGATTCTCATGGTATCTGTGTATACTCTCAATCCCGTTGAGTGCGATGTTAGCAAGCATTGGACTGACCACTCCCCCTTGAGGTGTCCCAAGTTCTGGGAATTCTGGGTTGACTCCAGCCTTGAGGCATCGGAATATTCCGAGTTTTAAGCCTTTTGGAGCAATGAGTTCGTCCATTATTGCTGAATGATTAATCCTGTCAAAGCACTTTTCAATATCGAGTTCAATTACTCGCTTATTTATTCCGTTGACTTTGGAACTAAGGTTTAAAAAGATGTATTTTTGTGCATCATGGGCAGAGCGCCCAGTTCTGAACCCATAGCTCCTGGCGTGGAAAGTGGCTTCGTGTGCTGGTTCGAGTGCGTATTTTGCGAGGCATTGCCAAGCCCTATCCGCGATGGTAGGTATCTTAAGCGTTCTGGTAGTCCCGTCCTTCTTGGGGATGGGGATTTCCCGTAGTCCTTGATGCTTCCAATTTCCACTATTCATTTTCAGTAGTTCTTCAAGGTTGAAGCGTTCCTGGAATGAGAGCGATTTCTTCCCATCAATACCAGCCATCTTTTTACCAGCATTTAGCTGAGATACTTGTCTTATTGCAAGAAATCGAGCCGAGGTTGATTTGAGAATAAGCTTTTGGAGTGACCGCGCTTTCCGCTTGTCTTCAACTTGAACAGCTTTAAATACGCGCTTTTGAAGGCGGAAAAGATTTCGGCGGAATTTCTTCCACGGTAGGGCTTTCCAAGATTCACTAGTATGTCTACTGTGTCTAATCATTTTCTCTTCTGGAGTTTGTATTTTCTGAACACCTCAGTCCAATTACGGACTGTCCTACCCTAACTGTGGGGATTCCTCCGCTCGTCTGGTCTACTTGAGATTCGACTGTCTCAAGACCCACAATTAGTTTTTATTCGTTCCCTCGGAGAGATTGCTAGTTCCGTTAGATGTAGCCAATTCGACTACTGGATTCCCTGGACTCTTACCGATACCCGAAGAATGTTCGGCGGGAATGAACTCCAGTGAGGTCAAGGATTTTGCGTTGCGCCCTGCCTTCATAATAAGTCGCTTTTATAGGCTCGGTTTCATCGTGGGAACTCCCTATTAGCGCCAGTGTCAACCCGCAACGGTCGTCTGATTGCGCCCTGTTCCCAGCTTCACTCTACAAGAACCGAGCTTGTTCGGTGTGGGCAGATAAGGAGTCAATTCTGAGTCTGAATGGCAAGACTTGCACTTGCATCTGACCGAGAGTTCAGTCTTTAATGACAGTAATCTGCTGTCGGACTGGCTTAGTTATGTACGGACTGATTACCGTGATTCACTAAACAACGAATCGCACTCTACGTTTTGATTCACCCATGATATATCCCCTAATGAATGCTAGGATTGTACTCCTTTCTACTTGAATCAGCTAGTACAGCACGGCGTAAATAAGCCACCCATTTGTAATCTCTGAAACCCTTGCTAAAACGTAATTACGAATTACGAATTACGAATTACGAATTACGCGAAGCGGTACTAGGTCAGGCATCGCATCCTTAAACTTATCAACAGGTGTTGGGGAACCCTGATAATAGTTGCGTTCCCCAATATCATGAAAATCCTGAATTTCCTCAAACCCAAACCAGCCCAGCCAACCATTGACAGTTACGGGCAACAGAGTAGCGGCGTTGAGCCTATTCAGATGCAATCGCTGATGGAATGGCTGTTTGCAAGCCTGCTGAATGCTAAGTACTTTGGCAAGTCATACCTAATTTCGTACAACAGCGACAACACAGACCCCAGTGTAGAGCAGGTAATCAAGAAAGCTATGTACTGGGGTGAGCGCCAAGCTCGTCTTCATCACTAAAATTTGAATTTTTACTTGCTCTGCGGTAAGCGTTCGCGCAGCGTCTCCAAGAGTTGCTATGCCGTAGGCTTATCGCCCCCACCCAATTCAAGCGAGGAAAAAAGAGCGATACCTGCGGTTTTTGCTAGCCTACGCTCCTCACAATTTACCACTCGTTTGGAGACAGGATTAGGAAAAGTGGCGACCAAAGTAATTTGATTGCGATGGTCGCTTTTCGTTCTGCCGAAGGGCATCGCTACCCGGATCAAGCGACCTAACAGTGTGTCTCTTGATCCAGCGATCGCTCTCCCCAGAAATGAGGAGAGTGACTGACCGCCTCACCAGGGGTAAATGAGCATCCGTTCAGAAACTTACGCTAAAGAATTGATGAGCCACTTTCAATACTGCTCCTCCCACTTCCTTAACGACTTCAGCGCCAGGATAGAGCACTGATAATCGTTCAACTTGTCTATCAAGGTCTGCTTTCTGTGGTCTGGTAGAGACGCGAGCATAGACAACAGTGGCGCGTCCTCCGTCTGGTTCTGACTCTTTGTTGATAAACTTTTCGATGTCGTATCGTCTTTGACCCGACGGTGTTTTGACGGTACTAATTTCTCCGTTTGCTTCCCATCGTCTGAGGGTTCGCAAACAAACTCCCAAAGTGTTAGCTGCCTCATTGGGTTTCACGTATTTAGCCATAGCAAAACTATCGCAGAATATGTATTCAATGTTTAGCTTTGTCCAGCCAATTAGCATTAGAGGCATAGCGATCGCTCCTCCCAGGAATGAGGGGAGTGACTGACCGCTTCACCCGTTACGTAGCTGACAAAATTCTCCGCGATCGGGTTTTGAATTATACTAGTACAGCACGGCGGAAATAAGCCACCCATTTGAAATGTCTCAAATCTTTGCGAACAGGTAATTACGGACTTGTACTGAGCGCAGCCGTTGGGGCAGCCTCTCGTAGAGAAGTATTAAGAATTCCGCCTTGCGGTACTAGTGACACACTCGCTTTGTGGTGTAGTATCCCGGGTGATAAGTTTTTCTACCGACAATACCAAATCTACGAGAAGAGTGCCCTTTATGGTACACCCGTCTCAAAAAGCAACGCCGGGCAGCAATTAGCTCCGATGGGGGTGTTTGCAATAGTTCAGAGTGTCCAGACACAAATCCTGTAGATATGTCGGGTGATCTAGGCTCTACTGAAGTAGCAACCATAGGACTTGCCATACCCAAACCCAGAACTACTGTTACTAGAGCAATTCCTGAGAACAATGATGTTTTATTCATAGAACCTCGCGGGATGTGGGAAACTCAGACACTTCAGTGCTGAGAGGGAAACGGCTCGTGCGACTTTAGTCGCAGTCAACATTAATTGCACTGGATGAGTTATAATGGTCTTATGACTCAACCCATCTCTGTTAAATGCAAGCTTATAGTACTCCCTGACTTGGGTGGCGAAATTGACCGCACGATGCAGGGGTTTGCCGATGCTTGCAATCAGATTTTGGAAGTAGCAAAACGTGAGAATTGCTGGAACACTACTAAGCTTCACCATTTGGTTTATAAACCTGTGCGTGAAGCAACGGGGCTGAAAGCTAACCATGTTTGTCAAGCTATCCGTCGAGTTATTGGCAATGCCAAGGCAGTTAAACAAATCCACAAATTTAGACCCACCTCTGTTGGTTTGGATGTTCGCACCTTTGTTTATAAGGAAGAAACCCAATCTGTAGGGGTGACTTTGATGTGTGGTCGAGTTGAGTTTAAGTTGTCCATTGGTGGCTATCAGATTGCATTGCTTAGGGGTCAGACCCCAACTAGTGCAACGCTGAATAAAACAAAACTTGGCGACTACAATATCCTGATGCTGATATAAACGCGGCTAAGAATATTGCTGCCTTGGGGTTGTCCGTAAGCCAGCCCGAAAGTCCGGGGATGACGTGCCAGTTGCAAGGACAAATGTCCTTGTTTGGTATGCTCGATCTGGGCTAAAGCTCAGTGGCTTCAGAGAAAGAGTTGCTTACAACCCATACTTATCATACCAAGTAAGATAGCGCTGTAGGCGATCGCGCTGGTAACTCGGCTTGTTAATACCGTGGGATTGCTCAGGATAAATAATCAATTGAGTATCAACCCCTAAACTTTTGAGTGCGTCATACATCTGCTCGGAGTTCTGCAACGGAATAACAGTATCCTGCTCGCCACTCAGAAATAGTGTTGGCGTGAGAATTCGGTCGGCGTGCAGGAACGGAAAGGAAACTCGTAGCCAAGTATTGAGGTTTTTCCACGGTACGCCCAGTTCTTGCTCGTAGTCATAAAACTCGTTAGTACCGTATCCTGCCAAAAAATTGGAAATGCTAGCTCCACTTACCGCAGCTTTGAAACGGGTATCTTGGGCGATAGTATAGTTTGTTAAGACACCACCGTAGCTCCATCCACCGATTCCTAACCGAGATGGATCGGCTATCCCTTGTGCCTCAACGTAGTCAACAGCAGCAAGGACATCTTGGACATCTTTATTTCCCCAGTCAGCGTAAATAGCCTTCGAGAACGCTTCACCCCGTCCCGAACTACCCCGTGGATTAACTGCAACGACAACATAACCTTTTGCTGCAAACATCTGCCAGTCAAACATAAACTGGTTTGTGTACTGCCCGACTGGGCCACCATGAAGCTGAAGGAGTGTTGGGTATTTCTTTCCTGGTTGAAAATTTGGTGGTTTGACTAAGAAACCGTGGATTTGGGTGCCATCTTTACTCTTGAAACTAATTTCTTCCGTCGTTGCTAATACAAGTTGGACAAGCAATTCCTGGTTTTGGTGCGATATTGAACGCAGTTCAGTGCCTTTGAGGGTGAAAACCTCACTAGGTTCCAGTGGCATTGAGGATAACAAGGCAATCCTATCGTCACCCCCTAAGTCAAAGGCGCTGATATTTCTACGTCCAGCTAGCAATCGCTCTATCTTGCCGCCTGCTACTGGTACTTTTGCGAGGTGAACATTACCATCGTCTTCCACCAAAAACAGAATTGATTTGCCATCAGATGTAAAGCGTGGCTTAACAACATTGCGATCAAGATTTGCTGTTAACAAACGTGGAGTACCTCCTTCCGTTGGAATAACCGCAAGATGGTAAACAGCGTACTCAAGCAGCTTTTGAGGGCCTCCTTGCAGGTAGGCTATTAACTTCCCATCTGGACTCCAAACAGGTCGGCTACCCCAGGACGGATCGCAATTGGGATTTTCATTGGTAGTTATTTGACGTACTTTTGCTCCTGGTTGGGCAACGATAGTGTAGACATCCCAATTGTTATGGCGATGAAAATCAACACCACGCTTGCTGACAAAAGCAATCTTGTTCCCATCTGGAGACCATTCGGGCAAATATTCATTAAACTCACCTGGTGTCAGAATATCTGCTTTGTGAGTTGCTAAGTCAAACACATAGAGATGTTGGCGACTTTTTCCGAGATATCCTTTAAAGCCATCAATGATAATTGGCTGCGCGGTCTTTTGTCCGTTCCGAGTTTCTTGCGGTGGATCTTGGGCGATTACAGCTAGTCGTTTGCCATCAGGCGCCCAAACCAAATCAGAAACACCTCCTGGAAAATCTGAAATCTTTTCTGCTTCTCCATCGGCAAGGTTCAGCAGCCAAATTTGATTGCCTCCACTCTCAGACTGACGACTGGAGAGAAAAGTCAGGTACTTTCCATCGGGACTGAAACGAGGGGAACTTTCGCTATCTTTGCTGTTAGTTAATTTTCGGGTGCGGGAGCCATCCCACGAAGTCATATAAATATGATTGTTGACAGAATCATGATCATTCTTGATATCGGTACTCTTGACCGTATAAGCTATCCAGGCTCCATCGCGAGAAATTTGCGGTTCGCTGACTTGGTGGACAGCAGAGAGATCGTCTAGGGTAATCAGCCGCTTGGACATTGCCTGAACGTTGAGATTCATATTGATCAAAGCAGCGATCACAACACAAGCTAATGCGAGTTCCCTCAACCTTTTCATTTTTGTTATAAAAATTAGCACTGATGCTGATCTTACATCTGTTCAGCAATTCTCATTATGAGAATTGCTGCCATCAAGCGAGGAAAACTTCCGTGGGATGCATGACTCTAGTAGTTCATGTCATTAGTTTTGATGGGTTGGATAGATTCGTGAAAGTTTAATTCTCGCATCATCTATACGAAAGCGCCAATTAACACAAACT
>NZ_JBTYKD010000126.1:0-4821 GCF_054880495.1 Nostoc sp. | reverse complement strand
CTCCGGCTTTCTTTGCATAATCTGATAATTTCATATAACCATATTACCATTTTTGGGTATATATGGGTATAGAATCAATAAATATTTACAACACCAAGCATATTGAGATTTAACTAAGTACACGTCACCCTAAAAGGGGTTCGGAAATATTCAGACTTGATGTTGGGTTTCACTTCCCTACAGGACGCTATTCGCGTTCGTTCTACCCAACCTACGAATGATTAAATTCCATACCCTTTTTGTGGTGTTCTGTACTAAGTATTTTACTACGTAAGGGGTTGTAAAAGGTTGAAACTTATACGGGTGAAATAACGTCTGAATATTAAGTTAAATTATATTCGTTCCTCGGCTCGGTTACAAAATGTCAGATTTCCCTGATCTATATCGTGCAAAGGTGTATCCTCACCACTCTAGGCAAATTTCTGATCTGAGTTAAATAACATAACTTTACAAAAAGTTTAAATTACCAGAATTGACCCAAAGGACTCATGGGCATGGGTTTGGGGCATTTGGAAATTGCAAGTAAAACATCAATCTAGCAATTTCTGCATAATTTTAGTGAATTAAGACGTAATGAAAGTGGAATCACTTAGATGTTTTCATGATTTTCATGAAATCCGGGGAAGTTGCCAGTTAAACAATTAGGTGGGACAAATGGGGGTTGTGATGCAAACTTCAAAATTGAGTTTCGAGGAACGCAATCTCACTATGACAAAGGATGTAGAACAACTGGCTCTAGATTGGCGAAAGCGCTTGGCTGCGGAATGTCCAGACCAAAATGAAGCTGCGAGGCAAAGTATTATTTTCTGGTTATTTGGATCTGACTCAAAACGGTTTGATCTGTTTAACCCTAAGGAATTCGATATTGCCAAGCAAGCGATGGAATATCGCTGGAGAATTTTACGTCAACGCTACTTGGGGCTAGGGCGAGAACGTGCTTATCGCAACTTGATAACGCGATTGGGGAATTTAGTAATATTACGGAATAAGATTCAGACTTGGGTTTCCCTCAGCCGCGATCGCCAGCGCAGTGTGATCGATGTGTTACAAGAAGTACTCCAAGAATTATTGCAAAGCGATAGCCACATGCAACAGCAAATGGCTGATATTGCCAAATATACAAGCGATCGAAGATTAAGGGATGCTCTGCTATTTGCCAGTGTAGAAGAATATTCTCTACGGCCAGTACGCAATCAACCTCTATTAGCTTACCGATTTGTGAATTACTTGCGTCGCACTCAGCGCGGTGGCTTAACCCAAGTGCCGGGACATGACTTGATTAGACTGGTGTCGGAAGAAGTTCTCACAGACGACACTGATAATCGAGTTAACTTAATCGATAGTCAGGCGATCGCAGCATATCAACAAGCACAACAATTAGAGGAACAACAAGCGCTGCGTCAGTCAGTACAAGAAGAATTTGAAAATTATTTACAAGAAAATCTGGGAACAGACGCAGTGGCATGGCTACGATTGTATCTGCAAGGTAAATCCCAGGAAGATATTGCCCAGAGATTAAATAAGCAGACCAAAGAAGTATACCGTTTGCGAGAAAAAATTAGTTACCACGCCGTGCGCGTCTTTGCGCTCAAAGGTAAACCAGAACTTATAGACAATTGGCTCTCAATTTCCTTGCAAGAACATAATTTGGGATTAACACAACACCAATGGCAGCAACTTGATCAAAAATTGACTCCTCTGGGGCGGCAGATCCTAGATTTGCGGAGAGCAGGTAACTCAATAGAAGCAATAGCTCAACATTTAAAACTCAAAACTCATCAAGTGCTAGGCGAATGGACAAAAGTCTATCTTGTTGCTCAAGCTTTAAGAACCCAGGAGTAGGATGTGAGGCTTCTAGTTGATTTACTGAGGTTGTGGGGAAGAGTAGAAGATGGAGAAGACCGGGAGAAGAGCTTTCGCCTATGCCCTATGGCCCTCATCCATAACTCAGTATTATCACTAAACTACAATCCAAAATTCATCATCTATTTACGTCTACTTATGGTATGTGTAGATAATTTAATTATTAACAATTTAACAAACGATCTTGATTAAATATTTACTAAATTAGAGGAAAGACGGTATACAAGCAAACGCCAAGCAAATATAAACCTATGTTGTCTTCAGAGGGTAAACAAACAGATACCAGAGTAAATAGAAAGCAAGTGCTAACTGGTACACCAAGTCAGTGGGAGCAAGTAGACATTCGTAAGCAAATATTCCAGCTGATTGATAGTTTTTTGTCTTTTGAAGCTTGCCTCTACCACCAAATTTTGCCTTTGGAATTACAAGACAACAACCTCTTGCTAGGTATGGTTCATCCAGAAGAGGGCGAGGCACTAGATTACGTTAGTCGCATCTTGTCTTATATCAATTGCACAAAAGTGATTGAGGCGATCGCAGCCGACGCTCACCGCAGAATACTGTCAGCCTACCTCAATCATAAAAATACATCTCAGCTAGATGCTAAACAAGTGCATCAGCCAATAACAGAATTTCCCCCAACAAATAGCGCCGCTACCATTGCTGACAAACCTATTCCCCCTGTAGATGCCGACTCAGAATCAAATCACCAACCAATATTGATCGTGTTTCACACACAAAAACCTCAACATTCTTGGCAGCACGTAGACTTGCCTCCGATCCCAGAGCTAGATAAATTATCTCAACCTACGACATTGTTAACCCCGATTTCCACAGGTCAGGAGGGAGACACTTCAGAAGCAGCAGCACCAAACAATTTACCTATTTTGTCTATACAACTTCCCGAACTATTTAGTCCGATTGAGGTGCTACCAACACTACCACCCAAGAAATTACTAGAAGAATTGCTAGGGCAAATTCTGGCTGGGGGAATTGGTCGGCTGTACTTAGAAAGACAACCTTATCAAGGCAGGATACTGTGGAGTGATAATGGAGTCTTGCAGTGTGTATTAGACAAACTCCCCCTCTCGGTTTTCCAAGGAGTACTGAATGAATTAAAGCGCTTTGCTTCCCTGCCTCTCACCACGGTTACAGAACCAAAACAGGTAGAGAAAGAATACGTGTATCAAAAAAACGGCTTGTTATTACGCTTGCGAGTCATGCCGGGAATCTACGGCGAAGAGGCAACACTCCAAGTCTTGCGGGGAGCAGCATTAAAATTCTATCAACAACAACAGTTAGAGCGTTTGAGCCACGATGCCTTAGGAATTTCTCAGCAACTAAGCTTCAAGTTGCATGAACTACAACAACGACTTTTACTGAATCCCAGCTTTGACTCTCAGCAATCAGAGGCTTTGGTTGCCCTGAATCAATTAGTAAAAAATTTAGACCAACAGATCAAAATACTAGCACTGAAAAGCAATCCATCAACAAACAGCAAATCATCGATCTGTCAGTGAAACCCCTGATTTCGATCGCATACATAATTGTTATGTTGTAATGTAACCTTAGACCGATCAACCTTAGAGGTTCATCTCAAAATAAATAATAAATACAAATTTTGTGATCCCATTCTGAGTAAGATTACGGTTTAAACAAACTTATAGTAGCAAAGTTAGTTTCCCGCTCTTAAATCCATTTCTTGCAAATATTTCATGCTAACTGAGGTTTTTAGTGAACTTTTCCCCTTAATGAGTACAGCCACTCCCCAGACTTTGGAATGGCTACTCAACGTTGCAATTGAACATGAATACCCATCTGGGCGAGCTGTTGTGATGGAAGATGCCTGGGGTAACGCCGTTTACTTCGTGGTTTCTGGTTGGGTGAAAGTCCGGCGTACTGTCGGTGAAGATCCGGTAGCTCTGGCAATTTTTGGTCGGGGCGATTTTTTTGGAGAAATGGCAATTTTGGATGAATCACCACGCTCAACCGATGTTATTGCCCTTTCGCCTGTGAAGTTGATTAGTATCTCCAGAGAGCGTTTTATTCAAATCTTGTTTAAAGACTCGCAATTACATCACCGGATGTTGCAACTGATGGTGCGGCGATTGCGGCAAATTAACGTGCGCTTACAGATGCGGTCTTCACCACCAGCAGTCAAACTCGCCCATACCCTAGTGACTTTAGGCGAAAGTTATGGTCAGGAATCCAATTTGGGGAAGGAAATTTTTAACATTCCCTTCAAAGATTTAGCCGAGGTTACAGAAATCGGCGTTGAAGAAACCACCAAAATTATGGAAAAGCTCCATGAGAAAGGGTGGATCAAAATTGACAGCACCAACAACATGATTTATCTTGTGAACTTCAAACAGTTGATGAACTTGGCTGGCAAACTGTGATTGCTTTATTCATTCAGCGATACAAAATCTAAAATCTAAAATGCTATTAGTGGTGTCGCAATAACTACATAATCAACCCCAGGCAGGAGGGATGCCCTTCTCTACCAGACGCTGCGCGTAGCTTGCAACTCCTGCGGAGTACGGCAAGCTCAGGGCATCGCACTGCGCGTAGCTTGCTTCCACGAAGTGGTACGGCGCAGGCTCAGGGTAAGACCTACGGCGGTAAACTACGCCATTTATCAGCACCCCCTAGTTGATCAAAATTTAGACGTCGTATATCCACTCATCAGCCTCGAATTTTAGATTTTAGATTGTTCACAAGGATGAATCTAGAAGCATCGAATTTGGTGTTTTTGCTTAATCTCAAATCCCAAATTGGCATACTCATCAGGGACTCGTTAGTTGTTTCGCAAATTTTTCATTGGTGACGATTTCGCCAACATGACTCAAGACTGGTGGCGTTAAAGGTGTTGTAAATATTTATTGATTCTATACCCATATATACCCAAAAATGGTAATATGGTTATATGAAATTATCAGATTATGCAAAGAAAGCCGG
>NZ_JBTYKD010000125.1:0-7059 GCF_054880495.1 Nostoc sp. | reverse complement strand
GCAATTAATACTGACTGCGGTTAAAACCGCACGAGCCGTTTCCCTCTCTTTCTCTAAAGCCGCTGAGTTTCCCACATCCCGCGAGGTTCTATGAACAAGAAGAAATTGAACCACAGTTACAGCTAGATAGGCAGCTTGAGATAAAGCGTCTCGAACTGGAGGCAAACCAGGAATTAGAAAATCTTGAAAACCTTGCTCAAATAAGGATTGAGACTAATAAACAGGAGTTAATGGAAGCTCAGGCGGAGATGTTTTTCGACCGCAACCCGCACATGGTCGAGAAGTATTTGCCCAAAGTCGATCCAAGCTTGGGCGTTTTTAATTCACTTAAGGCGTAGTTATATTATTATTGCTTACAACATTATCAGGAGAGTTATTATAGATCCTGCTATTGTACTCTGTGTATGGATTGGTGTTGAATGTGTGAATCCCACCGCCGTAAAGTTTAATAGTGCCGTTGTCCACCACTGGAACAGGATCTATCACTACGAAGAAAGAAGCATCTTCAATGCCGCCACCATCCATGCCAGCTTTATTGGACGTAATAGTGCTGTTGTCCATCACCACTCGGTAGGAAAAAGCATCTTCAATGCCGCCACCATTGATGCCAGCCTGATTGCCACTAATGGTGCTATAACTCACGGTAGTGATTGATGATTTATCAGATAAATATGGATTACCATTGGTGAAAATGCCGCCGCCGTCGTTGCCTGCTCTGTTGTCAGTGACGGCGCTGTAGTTCACGCTCAGTCTGCCAGTATTGAAAATGCCGCCGCCCTGGTATGCTCTGTTGTCAGTGATGGTGCTGTGGTTCACTGTGAGACTGCCAGTGTTGAAAATGCCGCCGCCCTCGCTGTTATCGTCGGCAAGTGATTGAACTCCTTCTACTGGTACATCGGTACTTATCTGACCGCTTACAGTGTTGCCCTTGATGATGCTGTCGCTCAGTGTAAGGACGCCTTCATTGGAGATAGCACCGCCTCCATTTGCACCATCGTATGTATTGGTAATAGTCAGCCGATTGATTGCAGATGTTGCACCTTTGCCAATATCAAAAACACGGTCAGGACTATCATCCTTAATTGTTAGTTTGCTGGGATTTGTGCCTTGAATGGTCAGGTTATCTGTGATACTCAGACTACTACCAGTCAGGTTGATGGTATGAGCCAGCCCATCAGTAAATAGTCCACCAAAATTGATAATGTCTTTTCCTCTTTGGGCATTGGCATCTAAAACGGACTGCCGTAGTGAACCTAGACCACTGTTATTAGTATTAGTGACGGTAAATGTAGACATTCAGAATACTCCAATTTTTTTATCGTTGTATAAAAATTGATATCAAGAATCATGCTGATAATACTACGAATATGCAAGTATTTTTTCTACTGCTCATCCGTAGTAAGAGAGCAAAGTCAAGAAAGAAAAACTGCGATGGTCGCCTTTCGTTCCGCCGTAGGCATCGCCCTACTGGTTTGCCAACCCCAAAATGCGCTTTTTCGGATTGGGGTGTATTTAAAGAAGTCGGAAGTCGGAAGTACAGTTTTGTAACGGGGATTTATACCCCGCCACAAAACTTAAAGCCGTCCTAGAAGGACAGGGTTTTAGACCCATCTTTTTGATAAAAGGTTAAAGGGAAAGTGTTTTCTCCCTTTCCCCAATAAATACAAGTTCACTCAAGGCGAACTACTAAGAGGATTTTGAGATTTAGCACCAAAAATACCTAAATCTCACGCTTAGTTCGTGGTTAGTAATACTGATAATGACCCTTAACCCATACGCGGTGGTGATTTCTTGTTATCCAATGCCCAGCTATCCACCGACGACGCTGGGAACGCCGAGCAAGTAATGTTCCTACTTGTGGTTTTTGAACATCTGGGTTGACTACTGAGAGTGCTGATGCCTGTTTTGGCATGGAGGCAACCAACAGAGGTATTGCCACTATTCCTGCAATAATCTTGTTCATGAATCTTTTCCTTTTACTTAACTCTTGACAATTAAGCCAGTTATTTTTTTGACTTAATTGTGATGAATTTAACTAGATTAATTCATTAACTAACAGTTCTTATTTTTTTAAGATTTTATTTACATCTATGTCTTAGTTGTGTCATTAATATGTCAAATGTGTAGATAGAATTTCCGCTAAAAACCTTTCTAAAGACAGAAGGGCTGCGGTTAGAGTTGATATCACCTGTGGATATTACCAGCGTCAAGGCAAGTATTAAGCTGCGGGGAAGGGCGTTGAGTCAGGACGAGTTAATGGTGGAAGGATAGGATACTATTTGGCAGACTTACTAGAGCAACAATACTATTACTGTGGTCAGAAATGGGAAGATGTTAAAGGCAAGTTGCGAGAATTAGGAATTGGTAAAGATGAGCCGAATTTAAATTGATGAGAGCGATCGCTATTTATCCTCTAAGAATCTTGGTATGAAAAAGCTCTCAGGGCATCGGTTATGCTCTACACAAGCGTAGTTTCCCGCCGCAGGTGTTACCCTGATCCCTTCGACAGAGCTACGGGTAACACCTGTGCCGTACCACTTCGTGGAAGCAAGCTACGCGCAGCGTCTCTAAGAGTTGGGCATCGCTGCTTCTAATCAGACAAATACTAATGCCTCGTCAGCCTCGTCAAATACAACCAGGGTATTGCTATCACATCACCACCCGTTGCAATAACCGCGAATTTTACTTGAATCGTCGAGAATGTCGGGAGGTGTTTCTTTTTGCTATCAAAAAGGCAGTCCTCAAATTTAAATTTAAGCTCTATGCTGAATGGCACTAAGAAAAGCTGAAACACTTGTGGTTAAGCGCTTTGCAATTGCTTGCGTAATTTATGCCGGGGTTTGGTAATTAAGGGATAAGCTTTCGGGCGACGGAAAGCGAACCCGTGCTTCACTTCTACCGGGGCGATCGCTCGACTTGCCCACTCACTATTCATTGATTAAAAGTTGAAATCCTTACCTCGTATAGCTTATAGCTTTTCTTAGTGCCATTCAGTTCTGACCCTTTCGTTTGTTTTTCAGTAAAACATTATCCGAGTATCTATAAAGAAGTTCAAAATCAGGTAGTAATTCCAATAGCTCTTTTAAATTGATTTGTCCTTCATATAGTTCAAGATCACTATATTCGGTGTAAAAATAGTGAGTATGCTTTAGTGCTGTACTTCCACCTTTTATCAGATTTATTTCAGCCCCTTGAACATCCGCCCAAATAAGATCTATGAATTGAATTTCTTCTTCTTGACACCATGTATCGAGCTTCTTCGTCTTAACTTCTATTTTCTCATTGAATGTACACCAGGGATAAACCTGAAGATGTAGCTTAGGTTTTCTTATAGAACCTGATTCATCCCAACCTTGAGAGAGCTTCTCTCGCAAACCTTCCCAACCTTCAGGTACTTTTTCCAGCAAATCTTCTGAATTTTCAGGGGGGCTTTCTGGCAAATCTGAGTCAGGATTTGTCCCACTGACATAAAATTCAGTAGTGCCATCAATATCAGAAATTGCAATGTCAAATAATTTTGCTCTCTTATCTTTTACTTTATTTCTATAGCGTTCTATTGCCCTAGAATCAGGCTCAAAAGAATATACTTTAGCCTCATTAAAGAGTTCTAAAAATTTCATCGTGTGACTGCCGTCATTGCACCCAATATCAAGAATGACTGGATTATCTTTTCCTATTAAGTCTTTAAAATATGTAAGATCAATTATTCCTGGAGTAATCATTATCTCTTAGTTGAAAAAAATTAACAAAAGTTCTGCGATGCCTTCTCTACGAGACGCTATGCGTAGCTTGCTTCCCGTTCGCGTAGCGTCTCCGACAGGAGAAGGGTACGGCGGGCGTAGCCATCGCTAAAAAATAGTAGTGTTACTGTAACTGCTCATACTTCAGTCCTAATAAACGCTGCGATTCATGAGGATTATTTTGGATATGCTCAAATATACTGCTCATACTCGTTTTGGTTACAAATACCCATTTATATTCTTTTACCACATTTTTATTCTTTTTCGGAGATGTCTATTAAAGCATTCGTTTGATGCCGGTTAAGTTTGGATTCTTTATTAAAGACACTCCATGCTAAGAGTGCGGGTGATGCTGGGAAAGGCTTTCAGCTATTGAATTACTAGTTCATTTGTTCGCGTTGAAAGGGCTGGACTTTGTGAACATACTAATTGCCGCAACACCAGATGCACCTACATCAAGACATTGCCTATAATTATTTTCGTTGATTCCTCCGAGGGCAAAAACCTTGATTTGCGTTGATTCACAAGCCTTCCGAAGCATACTTAGACCAATTCCTTTTGCTTCTGGATGAGTTTGTGTCTCAAAAATCGGTGAAAAAAATACATAGTCTATTCCGCACTGTTGCGCTTCTTTTATAGATTTCAACGAGTGGCATGACTTGCCAAACAGCACATTACGGTTTTTCGTTTGATGAATTTTAATTTTGTCATTCTCTCTAAAATGAAAAGCACTAACCAAAGAAGATTCATGATTAAGAGAAAATGGTAGTATGATTGGTAATTCCTTATAAGGCAAATTCTCCAAAATTATATCTATAGTTTCTTTGTTCGCATCATATAAACGCACATAGCAAGAATCTGCACCATTATTGGTAGCTATTTTTCCCCATTCTATAACTTTTTTAGCAAGCTTTGACAAGTCAAGAGAAAGTAGATCTTCGGCAACTACTGATGTGGTATCAAATATTGCGATTTTTTGGAAATGTTTTACTTTTAGTGTCATGAGCTTACCCTTTAATGACCAAGCCACGGCATGAGTTACGCAAACAATTACAGACTGCTTAGTTAGTAAGCCTTTGGGCTTTTCTTAGTGCCATTCTACTCTAATACTTTCTTCCTGGGCAGAGTCTCCTATAGTTCTACCTGTTTCTTCTGGCCAAAAATGTTCCTCATGGTCTATAAGTGCCAAGGCTTTAACGCGAACATTAAGTTCTTTCTGTAGGGAGATAAGATGGTGTGGATATAAAGCTGCTGGGCTAGAATAACTAGTCTGCGTGTCCTTAAGTTGACCGCTGATTTCGCTAAGAGATTTGATTAAGATTTCTCGAAAACATTTATTGTCTCGGATGTATTGATTTTCTTTTAAACCTTCAGCCGCTTCCTTGACTAAGCTAATATCTTGATTGAGATCATCTTTATCTGCATTTTTTAGTACTGACTTAGATACTAGCTCAAAATCTGGAAATGTTCTGTCCACCCATGCTTTAGCTTTTTGACTATCGTCGATAATTTCACTAACTAGCTCTACTAGTTGCTCTTTTTTTGTGCCATCAATTAGTGGTACGTCTGCTATGGGTCCACCCAGTTTGTTGAACTGCAAAAGCTTGACATTTTTGGAACGTCCGAGGAGAAAACCAAGCTTGAAATTTAGCCATGTGGAAGAACTACTTATTAAATATAGGTTTTACTCCTAATAATGGTTGGGCGTTACTCTATACTCCCTCTCCAAGCGAATTATACTTTTACTGAGTTTACCTGCCATCAGCACATCGGGCGGGTGTGGAGTTCGACTGAATTGGGGATTGACTCAGAGGTAGCGATCGCCATATTTCCCGATATTTTTACATTTACAAACCTGATATTAGACTAATTCTTGGCATTAATTTTGCCCATTATCAGTAATTGAGAAGTATTGAAATTAATCTAGAATTCTTGGTAAGCTAGTTTTAATAAAAAATTCGGATGGATGTATGTATATGGAAAATTAGCCGAGTTTCTTTTTAGCCATTAGTACCAGGTTATCCAAAGTCGAATCCTTCAATATTCTACTACCGATGAATAAAAAATTTTATTTTAATATTGTGCCATCAGTATTACTAATAGTCTTATCAACTATGTTCTTGACTGTAGGGTGTAATGAATCCAAAGAGCCTTGCTCAGACTTGAGTAAGTTCACAGGAGCTACAGCAGTACCGCCGGATTGTCCTACCACACCTAACTTTTTGCTGCCTCCTAAAGAAAGCAATTTTCAGCATCCCAATCCTATAACAGGGATTTTGATTATAAGATACCAGTCATCAGAAAGATCCCAGTCATCAGCACAGGACATCCTTAACTTGAACTTGTTGAATGAATGTAGTAAGTCATCGTATTACGTAGAGTTTGACCCTTATAGACGGGTTCCTTCTAACTCATATAATGTGAACAATTGTATCAATAGTGCGCTTCAGAGACTCAATCCTCCTCTTAGGGAAAAAACAAGGGCGTTGCATAATGGTGGTATGAATCACTCTGGAACTGAAACATCCCAGAATTCTAGATAGTGGAGTGTAGATGTCTTGGGTTGTTATTGTACCTTATAACACCGGGAAGTGCTGTATTGAGAATGAAATAACCCTGATTACAAATTGAACGGTAATAATTTTGATAATTTAATTTGGATACTGAAAACGTACTACATAAAAATTTAAATGCCCAAACATCACCCTCAGGTTTTTATGTCTGCAACGAATCAAGTGAAAATCTTAATGTCACAGTCGCCTACTACAACGGTTATTTTTGGACTACCCAAGGTTTATACCGATTATCTCAAACACCTGGCTCGTGCATACAAGTTACTAACTCACTCACTAACACTCGCTACTACCTTTATGCCACTAGTGATTCAGCTAATAAGTGGCAAGGAAACCATCCTTTTTGTATTGGAACCACCCCTAACTTTACAATCCCATACGTTACCTATACCCAATATTGCGGTTCTGTACAAAACTTTTTCTCAGTTTGGGTTCCCAATCCAGTAACAGGAATAAGTCCCACATTCTACGGTTACACGTTTGCACCTAATAATTATTCCAACAACTGGAACTCTCCGCGTGCGGAACGATAAGTGATGGTTTCTGACTACAGAAACTATTCAATAATCAATACCTTCGCCAATTGGGCATTTTGGGGAAGGTACTGATTTGTTTTTTCGTGGTGTGTTCCCGATATTAATCCCACCAATTTATGAACTACCTCTAGCTAGCTTCGCTTGAGCTAGAGGTTTCTACATCCTCTAGCCTGTCTTTAGCGAAATTACTTTGAGATTTTTGACGCTTCA
>NZ_JBTYKD010000124.1:0-9179 GCF_054880495.1 Nostoc sp. | reverse complement strand
TGCAGTTTTTTAGGAACCTTCACGCCACAACTAGAACAATCTTGACTCGTACCAGAGGCTTTTACCGGAATAACCACCAAACCAGCATTTACGGCTTTGTTTGTTAGAATCGACAAAAAGCTTGACCATCCAGCATCAAGTATAGATTTAGCTAATCGAGTACGTGCAAGTCCTTTGACGTTCAAATCTTCTACCGCCACAACATCATATTTTTTCAACAAATTGTTCGCAGTTTTGAAGTGAAAATATGAGCGCTTATCAGCAACTTTTTTATGTTGCTTACCTAATTGTTTGATAGCTTTTTGTCTACCAATACTACCTTTTTTCCTACGAGATACCCGTTTTTGAACTACTCGCAAGCGCTTTTGGGCTTTACGGTAATACTGTGGGATTTTGACTATATTACCTTCAGAAGTAGTCAAAAACTCTTTCAAACCTACGTCAATCCCGGTTATTGATTCTGGGTTGAAATCAGATTTAACGGCAGGCACGGTCTTATCTTCTAGGCTCAAAGTTGCATAGTACCCATCGGCTTTCTTGGTAATGGAGCAAGTTTTCACTTTATATCCATCAGGTATTGCGCGATGTTGTATTAGCTTCACTTTCCCAAACTTCGGAAGGGTTATAAAGCCTGATTCCATGCAATCATCCTTCATGGAAGGATAGGTAAAAGTCTTGTATTGGTTAGCTGCTTTGAACCGAGGTTTTCCGCTTTTCTTTCCATTACAATCGCCCTTGAGGAATCTATCAAAAGCTAATTCTACTCGCTTTGCTGCATTTTGCAAAACTTGCGAGTGTAGCTCTTTATACCAGGGACGGTCTTTCTTTAGTTGAGGAAGGGAATCTTGTTGACTGTTGTAGTTAGGATTGACTCGCAACTCTGGTAGATGGCAAACAAATAAAGAACAAGAATTGATAGAACACCGATTCTCTTCATACCAACGAAAGCGGTCAGCTAACAAGTAATTGTACTGACAACGAAGCATGTCTAGCCATCGGTCAAGTTCATCTATTTGTTGTTTTGTTGGACGCAATCGGTATTGATACGAAGTTCTCATTTGTCTTACCTCCTAGTTTTAGGATAACATAAATGTATGGCAACTGGGTGGATAAAATGAAAGAATGTAGAATAAGTTTACGAATATCGACTAGAAGAATGAGTAAATTCAGGAACTATGCAGCGAATCAGGACAAGACGCTAACCCAACTGATAGAAGAATATATCGACTCGCTGCCAAATACCAAGATTGGCAATTCGTCATCGACCAACGTTTCTGAATAACCTGCGGTTATTGTCGTTTGTCGGTCAATTCCTCATTGCCCACCTTATATCCCGCCACTGATTGAGTACAATTCAGTGGGGGACTTACGGTGTAAAGTTAAAAATAAGTCGTACATCGCGTTTCTTTACTCCTAACTCCTAACTCCCTACTCCCTACTCCCCACTCCCAACTCAACATGACAATCTTCTACCGAAGTGCGTTCTCTCATGGCATTAACTAAAGCCTCGTAGCTAGACCAATTTTCTTGCAGTAGGGTTTTCGCCTGGAGGGTATGAAACCGGAATTTCTGCTGAGAAACTGATTCAGGAAAACCCAAAATTGTCAAGACTCCTATCAGTTTATTTTTATCATCACCTCCACCCTCAGCATTATTAAAAACTAGGGTTTCAGCAGCAATACCCGCCATCCAAACAGTGCAGTAGCGGTCTAGCATTTGGGCACTGATTTTGCCCGCTTCTAGTTGCAATGCTAATTCGCGATCATCAAAGCTAACGCCGCCTTGGCCAGGTTGCCCCTGTTTCCAGGCTTCCCAAGCGCTGAGTGTGTAGCCGGTAACGGGAATACCCAATAGGTAAGCAACTAAGAAATGTCCGGCTTCGTGGTGGACGATGCGATCGCGGTGTTCACTTGAAAAACCAGCAATCCAATCTATAAAGATAGTACCACCCTTGCCTTGCAAGCTGAAACTATCTAATGTCGCTATGCCTAAAATGGTGAAAGTAGCGATCGCTGGTACTGCCGGTGATATGTTTAAGAATGGCCCTAGCAGTACCGATAGGGTGATGAGAAAGATAGATATTGCAACTAAATTTAGGGTAGTCTGGCTCATTGAGAGTTTTCTGAGTGCAGCTTAATCTTTATTTCATTATCGTCCACTTAAACCCCATCATGGCTATCCCAGAACTCGAACAACAACTCCTTCAGCTTTCCCCCAACGATAAACTGTATATTATCCAACTTCTTGCCCAAAGCCTGACCAGACACAACACCCACCCAGACTAACCCACCAAACTCTCAGAATTTTTCCGTCAGTCCCCCCTGGCTGAACTCACCGAAGAACTCGACTTTAGCCGAGGCTGGACATTGCTAAAAACCCTCATCGATTCCCTACAACCAGAAACCCAAACCGAAACCCCAGAATATCCCCTGACTGAATTCTATTGGTAATCTTTATTACTACTTTAAGGTTCGAGATGAATCTAAAGATGAGTTAGAGCTAGCCTGTTGGCAAGCTTTCGAGGTTTCACCCTCACAAGAACAGCCCCTCTCCCAAAATTGGGAGAGGGGAGCAAATTCTCTAGTTCCCCGAATCCCAACTTGGGAGAAGGGGTTAGGGGATGAGGGCAAAACGCCTTCTCAAAACAGATTTTTTCTTAAGTTGACACCAATGAGCTTTTTCTGTGCCCCTACGACAGATGTGGTTTAAATACATGAAAACTGGTGTTATAACAAATCTAGTTGAAATATCTTCTTTTTTATAAAGTCCGCCTAAGCGGACTTTGTTTATATAGCCTGTGATAAAGATTTACTTCTATAAAAGCTGTTATGATGTACAACTTTCATGTCGCGCATATAATAAGCTCAATGCCTATTCCTCTTATCTTTAGCAGTTGTAACACTAGTGACTTCCAAATCATCATACTTATTGACTTTATAGATGATGGTCGAAAGTAACCAACTGAATACAAAGATGCCAATGATTATGTAACCAATTGTGCCAAAGTTATCACCTAGTTGACTAATGAAATCCCAAAATGGACTTTTCAGTTGTAACTGATCACCAATAATGTTTAGAGCCTCAATTCCGCCAATGACCACAGCAACTAGTACAGAAACAAGGGTGATGGTCATGTTGTAGTAGAGCTTGCGGATTGGTTTGACGTAAGCCCAGCCATAAGCACCAAGCATTAAAATGCCGTCAGTGGTGTCAATTAGGGACATACCTGCGGTAAACAAAGCTGGAAACAATAGGATCGACCAGATAGGCAGACCTTTAGCGGCTTGATTCGCAGAAATCCCCAGCAGTGCAACCTCTGTCGCCGTGTCGAAGCCTAAACCGAAAAGGAAACCTAAAGGAAACATTTGCCAGCTACTATCTATCAACCGAAACAAAGGACGGAAGATGCGACCGAGTAGCCCACGTTGGTTCAAAAATTCATCTAAGGATTGCTCGTCGTAGATTCCCCCTCGCTTGACGGTTTGGAAGGTCTTATAAACATCCCATAGCACCACCATATTGATTGCTGCAATTGCTAGTAGGAAAAGTGCAGAAACGCTACTGCTAATTAGCCCCCCAACCTTTTCAAAACTGGGAAAATTGTTATGGATGGTTGTAGTGGTTAAAGCGATCGCCACAGAGGCGAAAATTACAACTGTGGAATGACCTAGAGAGAAGAAAAACCCAACAGCAACAGGTCGTTTGTTCTCCTGCATCAATTTACGGGTAACATTGTCAATCGCGGCGATGTGATCAGCATCTACAGCATGACGTAGACCAAAGGTATAAGCTAAGACGGCAGTGCCAAGCAGAAGGGGGTAGCTGTGGAATGTAATCAGGGCAAGTACCCAGATCAAAATATTCACGCTGATCAGGAACGCATAGATGTTGAGAACTTTACGTCTAACGTTTCTGGAACTATCGTTGAAAACACGCGAAAATCTGGATAGCATTTATCACTCCTTATAAAGGCATATTTCGACAAGGTGAAAAACGAATGAGACTCTGTATCAGCCGTACCAGCATACTGAGCCAGCCTATAAAAGTTTCATTCATCAAAATTACTTACATTGACATTCACGTAAGGTTTAGTAAAACCTATCAAAATGACAAAGGTATTGCAAAGTTATGTCAAAAGTGTGACTAGTCGGTCATACTTCATAACGGTGAGCAGCATTGGCAGGCTGAAATCTTTATAAATAGGACTTGTCAGCCCAGTTAGAAAATCAAGGGGTAATACCCGCGTAGGCAAAGAGAAGACTGTAAGGGAGGCGATTAGGGACTGACAAATATAGGACTTACGCAAAACTACACGCGGTAGGGGCAATACCCTGCGGTCAGCTAAAGCTAGATGAATTGCCCCTACCTAAAAATCATTCTTTTCAGCTATTGTTTGCGTAAGTCCTAAAATAAAAAATACTCAACTACTGATCGTGGGGTGGGCGACACGAGCGCCCATAGCTTACAGCTATTTTCAGGTAAATAGACCACGCGGTAGGGGCACAGAAAAAGCTCATTGGTGTCAACTTAACCTAGAAGTTAGGCAAGGCATGCTTTCGAGGTTTGACCCTCACAAGAACAGCCCCTCTCCCAATTTTGGGAGAGGGGAGCAAATTCTCTAGTTCCCCGAATCCCAACTTGGGAGAAGGGGTTAGGGGATGAGGGCAAAACGTCTTCTCAAAGCAACTTTTTTCTTAAGTTGACACGCATGAGCATTGCTGTGCCCCTACGACAGATGTGGTTCAAATACATGAAAACTGCTGTAAGGCGGGCAAGATGCCCACCCCACAAGTAGTAGTAATTTATTTGTTGGAAATCCCTTAAACAATGGCGCATTTAGCGAGAATGACTTCTAGCCGATTCTGTACTTGCTGAAGTTATTGGCGCTTTTGGTAAATCCACATCTTTTTCGTTGTGAGCTTTTTCCTGCTGTTCTAAGAGATTTTCGGTGCGATCGCTTGTGCGATGACTCGACTGGCTGATTTATAGCAACCCTTTCAAGTCCATGAACTCCTAGATGGCAGATCCTTGCTAAAGTAATAGTTATGAAGGTTTAGAACCACAACCCATCTTTTATAGGAATATATGGATCACTATGAAGTTATGTAGGGCGAACGATGGGAATTGAACCCACGAATGGTGGTACCACAAACCACTGCCTTAACCACTTGGCTACGCTCGCCATTCAACAATTTGAATTATAGCAAAAATTTGGCAAGTGATCAAGAGCTTTTATTCAAGGAACGGACTTAGTTGATTTAGAGTCTCTGGAATCTAAGGATTACAACGAATTTTACTTGGCAAACATGAAACCCTTAACCATCATTGCATATACTGGAGCAGCAGCAGGACTCGCCGCCTTGGGTGTGACAATGGCGAAGACCAATCCCAGTCAGGTTGAATATGAAGAATATGCAGTGCAACGGCTGACAAAATACTTAAAAACTGATGTATGTAAAAAAACTACGAATATTATAGAAAATTTAATCCGTTTTAATTGTGATAAGTTGGTTGACTCGGCTAACCCGCAAATCCAAGAAATTGTTGCTAGGACTACAGAAAGACAAAATTACATTATTTTTAGCATTTATCGTACAGATTTAAAAATAAATTCTTGGATGCCTTCTTACAAATTTGAAACAGTGGGAGCCTTGGATCAATTTTATACTTACACTGCTGAAAAACAATAAGAGCCTGTTTACGATCTTTTTTTGCAAAAAGGCTGAAATGTGCGTAAACTGAGAGGATGAGAGAAAGTTAAGTGAAGCACGCCAAGAAACAACGGATTAAGGCGGGTTTTAGGGCGGTGTGGGAGCTAGTTAGACTTGGCGTTTAGGTGACAAGGTTTTTAATTATTTTCCTAAATTGGGAAAAATGTAGTGGGAACTTGGATGTTTTTGCAAGTCTCTCAGTTCTTCAATAACCTTACTAATATTCTCATCAATTCCTCAATATCCTCGACAACTCTGTAGCTATTAATCCCTAGAGTAAAATGTTTATTTACTCTATCAAGACAAGCAAACTGCCACAAGCTCCCTGTACTGACACAACCAGTTAATATAGGTTGTTCTGCAACAGTTGGGGAATCCTCCCATAAATCCAGTGCAACGATTTGGGCTACTAATTGAGTGAAGCCTCTGCTTAAATCAGCAAGACTCGCTTCTATGACTAATAGTTGATTTGGTTGGGTAGTTCTAATTAAATAATCTAGTGTACCTTGAAGTTGATTATTCACTCTCAGGCTAAATTCTATTCTTAGTTTTGCCTTCGTGTAATGAATCAACTCTAGTACTATTCTAGAAATTATTACTTCTCTTCTAGCCAACTCGGTACTTAGTTCTACATAAGGAAGCGCTTCTTCTATCCTTTCTCTCAATTCGAGCAACCTATCCAATTCGCCTGAGTATTGTGGCAATTGAAATACTTTATACTCCAATGAATAACCGAAGGCTTGGGCTAAGTCTTCAGAATAGTAACCACTTTCAAAATATTTGCTAAAGGTGTATGTCTGAGTTGGATCTAGCTTCATGAGATTTTAATTCCTTGGGCTTCTTGTGACATACTCCCCGCGCCTCTGTGGGTGATTTTGGTTGCAGTTTACAGGCGTTGTGTCTTACTGGCAAGGGTTCTGTGTCGTTTGGTGCGTAATCATAACAACCCCACTAATATAGGTCAAACCAAACAAGCTTTGGGCATTATCTTGTCCACAATGGCTATGCATCTGACGCTGATGTTTAGGAAACGCTATATTACTACCAGCTTGATCTTAAGTAAAATATAAGAATTAGTAACTGAGAGTTCAAGCTTTGCCGATGTCATCTGCCTATCTGCTAGTATCTCACGGAAGTCGCGATCGCCGCCCAGAAATTGCTATGCAGCAACTAGCAAAGCTGGTATGTAACAAATTGCCAAAAAACCACAAGCCATCAGATAGCGAACATCTGGTTGGCATAGCTGCTTTGGAAATGAGTCCTCAGCCTTTACACGAGCAGATTCAACAATTTGCCAAGAGCGCTTTTGGCGATGCCTGGGTTGGGCTACGCCGGAGCGGAGTCTCTCAAAACCAAAATCGCCTCAAAATTGTACCGCTATTTCTGCTGCCGGGAGTGCATGTAATGTCAGATATTCCCGCCGAAGTAGCACTAGCACAACAGGCTTTTGGTCAAGATATCATGATTGAGTTGCAACCATACTTAGGCTCTCACCCCAATTTAGAGAAATTGCTGGCAAAGCAAATAGCTGCTATAAAAGCACAAGCATGGATTCTATTAGCTCATGGTAGCCGTCGCCCAGGTTCTCAAGAAACTGTGTCAGCAATGGCGGCGAATTTAGGAGCAGTGGCTGCTTATTGGGCTGTCCCTCCTAGTTTAGAATCACGGGTGAAAGAGTTGGTAGCTGCTGGTTATCGGGAGATTGCAATTTTGCCATACTTTTTATTCGCTGGTGGAATAACCGATGCGATCGCCGCCTCAATCGAGGAGCTAAAATTACAATTTTCTGCGGTGAATTTCCAATTAACGCAGCCCTTGGGAGCAAGTGCAGAATTAGCGGAGCTAATTTGGGATTTAATAGATAGATGAACCGCACAGAAAAACAGGAGAACAAGTATTTGGGAAAGGTTTATTTAGTAGGTGCAGGGCCTGGAGATCCAGGACTAATAACTCTGAAGGCGAAAGGTTTATTGGAATGTGCAGATGTAGTTATTTATGATGCCTTAGTGAGTCCGGCAATTCTGGCAATGATTAATCCCCAAGCAGAGCAAATTAATGCTGGTAAGCGTGCGGGGAGACATTCTTTGTTGCAGTTAGAAACAACTCAATTGCTGATTGATAAAGCGCAGGATCATGCAATTGTGGTGCGGCTAAAGGGTGGCGATCCGTTTATTTTTGGCCGCGGTGGCGAAGAGATGGCAGAGTTAGTCAAAGCCGGAATATCAACGGAAGTTGTGCCAGGTATCACATCGGGGATTGCAGCCGCTGCCTATGCAGGTATTCCTTTGACTCATCGACTATATAGTTCTTCAGTAACATTTGTTACTGGACATGAGGCTGCGGGTAAGTATAGACCGCTAGTGAATTGGAATGCCATCGCCCACGGTTCCGAAACCATTGTAATTTATATGGGAATTCACAATCTACCTTATATTGTGGAACAATTAAGTGCAGCTGGGTTAAATTTAGAAACGCCCATTGCTTTGGTGCGCTGGGGTACGCGGCCAGAACAAGAAGAATTAATTGGTACCTTAGAGACAATTGTAGAGCAGGTAGAGCAAACTGGATTTGGTGCGCCTGCGATCGCAGTCATGGGACAAGTAGTAAATATGCACAGTATTCTCTCTGCTTGTCGTCCAGTTTAATGGTTGCTACAAAAAAAGAAAAATCAGAAGTCTAGAGAAAGCAGTTTAGATGGTGGAGTTTTGCTCTCCAATATCTTTAAGTTTCTCGAATCCAAAATGCCAATCCTCCTCCCCGGCCGCGAGCTGCAATGAAATCTTCCGTCACTGAAAAGAAGCCAAAGAAGGGTAGTTTAGCTATGGGCTGGTTGTAGAAATCTTCTGTTTTAACTTTACCAAAACGGATTGGTCTGTTGTAAACAACACCACCAAATAGACTGATAACTATGTGGTTAAAGTCAAACGCCAATAAATTTTTTTGAATTGAATATTGCACTGGTCCGGTGAGCTTTAACAAAACTGGGCCAAATTCAACCTGATTAATAATTTCGCCTCTGCCCAAATTCTCTTCCAAAATGGTATTAAAGGAAACATGGACTGTTATAAACTTGGGTACATAGAAACCCTTGCCTAATAGAATTCCCCCGCGCTCTTTGACTTTATTAGTGCCAGTCACAAAGGAAAGTTGCCATTTACCTAAAATAGACTCGAACGGATAAGTTAATCGTTGCTGCTTGGCAGATTTTTCGGCTTGTAGCAACGCATTTACTAATATTTCAGCACTAGGGCGTGTGCCTCTGTGTCTTTGATACGCAGCCGCAGCATAGGATAGCACGGTTAGAAAGTTAAATGTCGCTCTAGATGTCAAATCAGCTGTCATGAAAGCACTCTGGATTTAACTATTTGTTTACTTTATCATGTCGCGGAAGACTCCACCTTCAGCGCCAGCAAGGTGGAGATCAGAGCGGGTGATGACGATTGCATCTGCGACCAATGTGCGTAGGAC
>NZ_JBTYKD010000123.1:0-9244 GCF_054880495.1 Nostoc sp. | reverse complement strand
TGACCATTGAATGTGAATTGTTCCTTTCCGGTTTCCAAATTCCAGACTTTGAGAGTTTTGTCATCGGAAGCGGAAATTACCTGCTTGCCATCAGGGGTGATAGCGACTGCATTTACCCAGAAAATATGACCATTAAGAGTGAATTGTTTCTCTCCAGTTTCCAGATTCCAGACTTTGAGGGTTTTGTCAGAGGAAGCGGAAATTACTTGCTTGCCATTAGGGGTGATGGCAACTGCATTTACTGAGTTGCCGTGACCATTGATCGTGCGTGACAAATGTCCCCCTGGTGGTGTTAAACTAGGGATTAATAGACATAACCAAGGGGGAGTTGTTTCCTGCTTTGCCTGTAACAATAAGGCTTGAATTTCTGGAATTTTTAAGCTTATTAAACGCCCCCATAATTGACTTACTAATTGCCTTTTATCCTCGACTAAGATATGCGCTGATAGTCGCAGCGCTCCTTGAATTAACTTCAATATATTTACTTTGTATGAGTTATACTCTGGATTCTTTAATAACTCTAAATCATAATCATCAATTAAGGACTGTACACCAAATTCAGAATGGTTAATCTTTGCTACCATAAAATCAAAATCAGTCAGGGTTTGGTAATACTTCTCTAATTTTCCCGACTTCACCAAGCTTGGCGCTAAACTACCCAAGTAAGCACGTTGAAACGCAGGACTTTGTGCCGCTAATTTGTCAGCAAATTCTCCCATTTCACGCCATCTTCCCGATAAGGTAGTCTGCAATGCGTTGATTAACCTCTTGAAATAGCTTCCGTTTGGAATCCAAAACCCGTTTTGCTTTCAAAAAGTCTAAAAAACTAGCGTGATAGATGCTATGGCAGATTTCTCCTTTTATATCCTGCTCCTTCAAATACTCAACCCACTCATCTAAAACTGATTGCACATCATATTCCTCCTGTTTGGCAATATCTGCTATCATCTTCCAGGTAATTGGTGTGCCAATCTCCACTAAAATAAACAGGATAAATACTTTTACTTCTTGGGGCTTTGCATCCATCCCCATACGTCCCCAATGAACTTGATAATAGTCCTGAAGACCATCGGGTAATTCCTTTAAACTCAGGTCTTGATAGTCACCTTTAGCAATTCCTGGCAAAACATAGCGCAGGTACATGAAATTATTTTCACTCTTAGTTGCTACCTGCTCAACAAAATCATTATCAGAAATATTGCGGACTTGAATCCATTGTCTAAGTGCCTTATTATGGTCTTCATCGACATTCAAAAATAACCCAATATACTTTTTGATATCTTCACGGCTCAAATTAACATAGTCATTTGCCCTTAAATCTAGCTCCTCCATCGGGACATCTGGTGCAGACAAGCGTTTTTTATCTATAGTATATGGTCGTCTAGTCAGCAGAAAATAGACACCTTCCGGTAGCGCCGTTGGTAAATCTAAAAGATTTCCCCCAGCTTCTTGCTCCACTTCATCCAAAGCATCAACTACAATTACCAGACGTTCACTAACAGGAATTTTTTTACTAACTTGTTCTAGTAAATCAGCTAAATTAGCCTTCTCGACATTCTGCAACTGGTAACGCTTACTTAATTGTTTGCGAATACTTTCAAGAAATAGCTCCGTTCGATTGCTACTAGTTTGGCGAATATTAAAATAGCATGGTGATTTATTGTCCCAGACGTATTTAGCAGCAATGGTACTCTTCCCCATACCCGCATCACCCACTACTGTAAAATAACCACTGCGATTTTTCTTGCAAAATTGTTTAAATGCATCAAAAACAAACTGACGGCCACAAAACGAGCGAATTTTCTCTTTAATTAATGACTTAAATTCTGCTGAGTACTCGTCTAAATTCCATTCAGGAAAAGGTTCAAACTCTTTCGATTTACTTTTTTTGGCAACTTTAATAAATATTTCCCCAAACTCTTCTAACTGCGATCGCAGTTCAATTCTCATCAATCGGATATCAAATTCTGAATCCTTCCCCTGCAAAAACTTTTCTACTTCCTTGTAGAAACCCAAGGGATTATTTGAAGTATAAGCACTCCAAAAAGCATTTTTAATTTCTCTTTCTCGAAAAAGATTCAGCAGTACTTCCTGCTTATCCACACCATACTCAATTAAAGAATAAACATAAACACCCTCAACATCTTTAGGTGGTTGTACTGGGTCAAAATTGAATTGTTTTAAGGTTCTAACTACAGTTTCATTGCGTTGAGCTTGATTAATAACTAGAGAAGCCGCAGGTTTAGCAATACTTTTAAGTGCATTAACTACAAGGTCAATATTCATCTTCGCTAGCAGTAGAGATAATTTGTACACCTGTAACTTATCCTAACGACTGATGCCAAAATTAAGCAAATACACAGTTATATAATAGCGATACCTTTGGTAAGCTGCGCTAACGCTCCCTCTTCCTCAGCGTCCTCTGCACCTCTGCGGTTCAATATCTCATGCTTGATTAGCAAAGTGAGATCACCCTCTCATATCCAAAATATAGTGAAGAATGGAGCGTAGGCGTAGCCCGTCGTAAACATCGCATAGCTGTTTAGAAGTCCTAAACTTGCAGTTTGAGGCTCAAAGGCGCAACTATCAGCCTCAAAGGCGCAACTATCAGCCTCAGAGGTGCAACTGTCAGGCTCAAAGGTGCAACGTTCAGCCTCAAAGGCTCATTTGTCGTAATCTAACCCTTAACACTACATCAACAAAGGTGGTTTATGGCCAAAATAATTCAGTTAGTGATACCTATTGTTTGAAAATCCCCCCAACTCTCTTTTTAAGAGGGTTGGAGGGATGAAGTTAACTAAACTATATGGTTTTATGAAGAATAAGCATCCATTGGCAGACAAGAACAAACAAAATTCCGATCGCCAAAGGCTGCATCAATGCGACCAACAGCAGGCCAAAATTTATACTCACGAGTCCAAGGCGCAGGATAAGCAGCTTGTTCACGAGAATAGGGATGATGCCATTCTCCGATGATGAGGCTTTCGGCAGTGTGGGGTGCGTTCTTCAAAACATTATCTTCAGCATCCACCTTGCCTGATTCTATTTCGGCGATTTCTTGGCGAATAGAAATCAACGCATCACAGAAACGATCCAACTCTTGCTTAGATTCACTTTCTGTAGGTTCTACCATGATTGTACCCCCTACAGGCCAGGAGACAGTTGGCGCATGGAAACCGTAGTCCATGAGACGCTTGGCAACATCATCGATTTCGATCGCAGCTGATTTTTTGAGCGATCGCAAATCTAAAATACATTCATGGGCAACTAGACCATTTTTCCCCTGATACAAAACCGGATAGTAAGATTCCAGTTTCTTAGCAATGTAGTTAGCATTGAGAATCGCCACCTTAGTTGCTTGGGTTAAACCAGCTGCACCCATCATCGCAATGTACATCCAAGAAATCACCAAGATACTAGCACTACCCCAAGGCGCAGCAGCAACAGCACCAATACGTTGGGAATTAGAGATTTCTTCCCCACTCCCCACAACAGGGTGTCCAGGCAAAAATGGCACAAGATGAGAGGCAACGCCAATCGGCCCCATACCAGGGCCACCGCCACCATGAGGAATACAGAAGGTTTTGTGCAGATTCAAGTGACAGACATCGGCGCCAATATCCCCAGGACGACAAATTCCCACTTGGGCGTTCATATTTGCCCCATCCATGTAAACTTGTCCACCGTGACTATGAACAACAGCGCAGATTTCCTGAATTGGCTCCTCAAAAACACCGTGAGTTGAGGGATATGTCACCATCAAGGCAGCGAGTTTATTGCTGTGTTTTTCTGCCTTACTCTTCAAGTCATCGACATCAATATTACCTTGTGAATCACAGGCAACTGCCACCACCTTCATCCCGCACATTACCGCACTTGCAGGGTTTGTCCCGTGTGCAGAGGTAGGAATCAAACAAACATTGCGGTGTGCTTCATCACGATTTTCGTGATACTGACGAATCACCAAAAGTCCCGTATACTCTCCTTGAGAACCAGCATTTGGTTGCAGAGAAATTCCCGCAAACCCGGTAATTTCAGTTAACCATGCCTCAAGTTGCTTAAACAGGATTTGATAACCTTGCGTTTGCAATGCCGGGGCAAATGGATGAATCTTGCCAAATTCCTCCCAAGTTACCGGAATCATCTCAGCTGTCGCATTCAACTTCATTGTGCAAGAACCCAAGGGAATCATCGATGTAGTTAGCGACAAGTCCTTGCTTTCTAGTTTGTGCAAATAGCGCAACAACTCAGTTTCTGAGTGATAGCGGTTAAAAACGGGATGGGTAAGATATGTACTTGTACGGGAGAGATGGGGAAGAGAGGGAGAAGTTAATTCTTCGAGGGTAAAGGGTAAATCATCTGTACCAGCGAAAATCTGCCAGAGGTCGATTAAGTCTTCTGATGTAGTTGTTTCATCTAGCGAAATACCAACAGCAGTTGCATCAAAAACCCGCAGGTTAATTTGAAGTTGTTCACTAGTTGCCAGAATATCTTCTAAATTGCGTCTTCCCAGTTCTACTCGTAGCGTATCAAAGAAATCTTTGTCACTGATGCTATAACCCAAACGCTTCAGTCCTTCTGCCAGCAACACCGTCAAAGAGTGGATATTTTCGGCAATTTGCTTGAGTCCAGTCGGGCCATGATAGACGGCGTACATACTCGCCATTACTGCCAGTAGCACCTGTGCAGTACAGATATTACTAGTAGCTTTTTCGCGGCGGATGTGCTGTTCGCGGGTTTGCAAGGCGAGACGCAATGCAGGCTTACCTTGGGCATCTTTTGATACTCCCACAATTCGCCCTGGAACCAGCCGCTTATACTCTTCCTTCGTAGCAAAGTATGCCGCGTGAGGTCCCCCAAACCCCAACGGAATACCGAAGCGCTGCGTGCTGCCGACAGCAATATCAGCGCCAAATTCCCCAGGAGGGGTTAGCAAAGTTAAACTTAAAGGGTCTGCTGCTACCGTCACCAATGCACCCTTAGCATGGGCTTTTTCTATAAAAGCGCGGTAGTCATAAATGGTGCCATCACTTGCAGGATATTGCAGAACAGCCCCAAAAATTGCTTGATCAAAATCAAACGTCTGATGATCGCCGATAATAATCTTAATCCCTAATGGTTCAGCCCGTGTTTGCAACACGTCGATAGTTTGGGGATGGCAATCACCAGAGACGAAATAAGCATTTGCCTGATTTTTGGAGACACCGTAGCTTAGGCTCATTGCTTCGGCTGCTGCTGTGGCTTCATCCAGTAACGAGGCATTGGCGATTTCCAAACCTGTTAAATCGATAATCAGGGTTTGAAAATTCAGCAGCGCTTCCAATCGCCCTTGGGCAATTTCTGGCTGATAAGGAGTGTAGGCAGTATACCAACCGGGGTTTTCCAAGATATTGCGTCCAATTACGGGTGGGGTAATAGTGTCGTAATATCCCATACCAATGTATGAGCGGAAAACCTGATTTTTGGCAGCAACTTTTTTTAACGATGCCAGTGCTGCATACTCACTTTCTGCTTCTGGTAACTTTAACGGTTGCTTGAGCCGAATTGCCCGTGGAACGGTTTGGTCAATTAGGGCATCCAGGCTGGGAAACCCCAAAACCTTAAGCATTTGCTGGATGTCATCAGAGTTAGGACCAATGTGTCTTGGCGCAAAACTACTTAACTTTTGACTTCTTTCGTCCAGCACTTGCTGCTCATTAGACTTGAGAATGGGGGCGTTTAATACCACAAATTCTTCTCCAGATGGTACTATTTCATATTTTGCAATAAATACTCATGAAATTTAGATGAACTGAAAAGTTACATCTAAATTTCATGATTTATCTTCGGGTGCAGTGGGAGATGAGGGAGATGAGGGAGAAAATTTCAAGTAGATGACACAAAAATATTTACAGTTCTTGCAAAGCAAGCCCAGCCCTTGTGATTGCTTGATTCCGCTTTTCTACCAGACGCTACCGCGTAGCTTGCTTCTCCAAAAAAGTACGCTCCATTCGCAATGACATTGTGTAATTAATTCTGTCCCCCTTGTCCCCCTCATCCCCCCCTACTCCCTACTCCCCTTCTACCAGGGCGCGATACTCATCTGCTGTCAAGGCATCCTCAACTTCGCCAGGGTCATTGACGCGCACTTTCAAAAACCACCCTTCCCCGTAGGGGTCTTCTGATACTTCTTCAGGAGAATTAATTAAAGCTTCATTGCGTTCTATAACTGTGCCTGTTATGGGTGAATTCAGTTCTTCAACGGCTTTCACTGATTCAATTGTGCCAAAGTTTTCTCCCCTGATAAGAGCGTCACCAATTTCTGGCAGTTCTAAAAAGACGATATCACCCAATTCATGTACGGCAAATTCAGTAATGCCAATGGTGGCAATTTCCCCATCTAGTCGCACGTATTCATGAGAATCCAGGTATCTGAAATCTTGAGGATATTCAAAAGACATATCACTTCCTCTCCCTTATCAAAAAAATTATTACCCCAACAGTCATCCAAGCCATATCTAGTAAATGAACCTTACTGTAGATTGAGTAACTTACAACACATTATTCCTCAAAAACCTCGACGCTTATCAGTTGGCGACACGATTTTTTGACCGATAAAAGGGACGTTTAACTACAACTGCTGGATAAGCTTTGCCGCGAATTTCGACTTCTAGCTGCTGAGTGACAGTTGCTAACTGGCTGGGAATGTAGGCTAAGGCAATGGGATAACCAAGTGTGGGCGACAGAGTGCCACTGGTAACTTCTCCCACAATTTTACCTGCGGATAACACTTGATAGCCGTGACGGGCAATGTTGCGTCCTTGGGTTTGCAAACCTACCAATCGGCGCTGCACTCCAACGGCTTTTTGCTGTACTAAAACTTCCCGACCAATAAAATCGCCTTTGGTATCTAAGTGAACTAGCCATCCCAAACCTGCTTCTAAGGGTGTGATGGTGTCATCGATATCTTGTCCGTAAAGTGCCATCGCCGCTTCTAGCCGCAGGGTATCTCTGGCACCGAGTCCACAGGGGATAACACCAGCATTATGGAGACTTCGCCACAATTCTACTCCCACATCTGGATCTACCATCACTTCAAAGCCATCTTCTCCGGTGTAACCTGTGCGGGCTAGGAAGGCAGGTTTAGCTAGTAATGTTGCTTCTAAATGTCCGAAGGCTTTGATTGGTTGTAAGTCTTCTTGCACTAATGGCTGGAGATATTTAATCGCTTTTGGCCCTTGCACGGCAATTAAGACTTTATCTGGTGAAAGGTCTTGGAATTGCACCTTATCTAAGTCAAGGTGTTGCAATAGCCATGCTTTATCTTTACTGGAGGTTGCCGCATTGACTATGATAAATGCTCTCTGTGTCCCAGTGGAGTCTTCACCTTGGTAATAAACAATGATGTCATCAATAATTCCGGCTTGGGGATTTAACAATACGGTGTATTGTGCTTGACCGGGTTGCAAACGACTCAAGTCTGAAGGCACTAGAGGCTGGAGTTGGGAAATCAGGTTTTTACCTTGGAGGGTAAATTTGCCCATGTGGGAAATATCGAACATTCCGGCTGTATTTCTTACAGCCTCGTGTTCGCGGCTAATGCCACTAAATTGCACGGGCATTTCCCAACCGCCAAAGCTGGTAAGTCGGGCTTTGAGTTCTACACCCAATTGATATAAGGGGGTTCGCGCCACAGTTTGGGCGTTGTCTTCTTGATTAGCCACAGGTAATTATTTTGCGATCGCACCTCAACATCTATCATCCTACGAGATGCCTTCTACTTTTACAGACTTGTGTATCAAATTTGGGCATTGGGCAATTCAATTTTGGATTTTGGATTGACGATAGCGGAGCGTTAGCGAGTCCGCGATAGCGGAGCGTTAGCGAGTATTCGAGCGTCGCGTTTTTTGGATTAAATTTCAATTCTTTAATCCAAAATCTAAAATCTAAAATTCTTACTCCCCCCATCCCCCTCATTCCCCACTCCCCTTCTGTAAGCTTTAATAGTTAATGGTACAAGTGTTGAGATTTATTAAGAAGAGATTATGAAATATTGGCAACTGTTAGCTAGCTTTGTCTTAGCTATGGTTCTTTTTTTGTTTCCCCTATCGGCGCAAGCTGCAAGTTCTTCGAGTATTACCCGTTCTGTGGGGAATGATGAACTTAAGGGTAAAGATTACTCTGGTCAAAGTTTAATTGGTACTGAGTTTACCAATCTCAAGTTAGAGAATGCTAATTTTAGCAATGCTAACTTACGTGGTAGCGTGTTTAACGGTAGCGTATTGCAGCAAGTAAATTTGCATGGTGCTGATTTTAGTGAAGGCATAGCCTATCTAACAAGGTTTAAGAATGCTGATTTAAGTGATGCTGTGTTGACCGATGCAATGATGCTGCGTTCTACTTTTGATGGCGTGGATGTCACTGGTGCTGATTTTACGAATGCGATTTTAGATGGCATACAAGTGAAAAAACTTTGTGTGAAAGCAGGTGGTGTGAATTCTAAAACTGGTGTGGATACTCGCCAGTCTTTAGGATGTAAGTAAAATCTTACCCCTTCTTCGTTGGTGGAGGCAGAGTGGTTTCATACAAGCAGAGAAAAACTGAAACTGGGTTTCAAAACCTCTCCCCACGGGGCTACGAGGCTTTGAATCTTACTCCCCAATCCTATAAAGGTTGGGGCTGTTCTTGTTAGGTCTGTATTTCACTCAACTAAGAACTGCTATAGTAAGGAGCGATGTCTACGATGGTTACTGAGCTTGCCGTTCGCGCAGCGTCTCGTAGAGAAGTACGGGTTATTCGGTGACGCCCGAACTTGAGATAAGGGACTGACAAATACAGGACTTACGCAAACAATAAAGAATGATTTTTAGATAGGGGCAATACCCTGCGATCAGCAAAAGCTACATGAATTGCCCCAAAGTGCGTATAGTTTTGCGTAAGTTCTAAAATAAAAAAATACTCAACTACTGATTGTGGGGTGGGCGTCTCGCCATTGGTGTCAACTTCAGAAAAAATCTGCTTTGAGAAGACGTTTTGCCCTCATCCCCTAACCCCTTCTCCCAAAATTGGGAGAAGGGGAACTAGAGAATTTGCTCCCTTCTCCCAAAATTGGGAGAGGGACTGTTCTTGTGAGGGTCAAACCTCGAAAGCTTGCCAAGGCTAATTTCTACGTTACAGCAATTTTCAGGTAAATAGACCACAGTGGTTGAACCAACCGAAGGCATCATCTTCGGTAATATAATTTACAGCGTCAGCCATAGCTTGA
>NZ_JBTYKD010000122.1:0-15573 GCF_054880495.1 Nostoc sp. | reverse complement strand
AGGCTCATCACCAGCGCCTCTGCTCTACGTGCTGGTGCAAGGGTCAAATCTGAGAATAGGTTTAGCTGATTTGGTTCCAAGGGTATTACGGGGAGCGTGCCGACTAGCTGATTATCCGCCAGAACTGACAATTAAGAGCATTTGCTTTTGGTGTCGCCAGAATAACGAAAGTGGTAGAGATAAGCTTTCACAACGCGATCATCAGAAGGCTGTCAAAGAATTATGGTCTTTGATATTCAATCCGCACTTGCTTAACGTCAAGCTCAGATTCTAAAAACACGAGTTTTTCTACTGGCTGTAATCCCAAATTTTCAACCTGTTTGAGTTCCGAGTCTGATAATGCCCAAGGTGGACCAGAGGCAATACGGTTCGGTTAAGCCCAAAAAATAAAAATGTGTAGGTTGGGTTGAGGAACGAAACCCAAAAGTTGTAGGGTTTGTTGGGTTTCACTTCGTTCAACCCAACCTACAAATATTCTTAACCGAACCGTATTGGGGGTGAGCCAGTTTTTCTGTATCGCTGTGGTGGTAGAACAATGCCACCGCCCCAGGGCTACTACTGGCGGGTGGTAGACGAACACCCATCAATGAAGATTTATCAACTAGAAGTTAGGGATGGGGAGTGATGGGGCGATCGCATTTTCACGGAAATAACTGTTGAAGTGCGCCGTTCTTAGAGGAAAAAAAGCGATACCTGCGGTGTGCTATTCGGCGTCGCTCCTCAGAATTTACCAACCGTTTGGAGACAGTATTAGGTAAAGTGGCAGTAATTTGATTGTGTTTATCCTTCATTCAAGCAAGTATTGCGATCGCCCCTCATCAAGCGAGGAAAAGTAGAGTGTGCGTAGGCGTAGCCCACTGTTAGGCATCAGTTTTATCAAGTACATAAGTTGGCAATAAAAAAGTCTGAGTTATCAGATCAGACTTAATTCGCTATGTTCTTAATTCAACTTCCGAAGAAGTTTAAAGTCGTAATTGACGATAGGCTTATCCAGATTCCTACAGTTTCCATTAATTCAACTTCCGAAGAAGTTTAAAGCACTAGTTTGGAAGGAAATAATGTAGCTTTCGTTGCTAAGTTTCCATTAATTCAACTTCCGAAGAAGTTTAAAGTTTGTATGAACAAAATGAAGATTACCGGGATAGTAGTTTCCATTAATTCAACTTCCGAAGAAGTTTAAAGCCTAAGTCTCAGACCATTGACCCCAATGGTTGGGGTGATGTTTCCATTAATTCAACTTCCGAAGAAGTTTAAAGTCCTATTCCAAAGCTAATGCTGCCCAACAGCAGCAAATGTTTCCATTAATTCAACTTCCGAAGAAGTTTAAAGCAATTGGCGTCTCAACGATGCCTGGCTTTAATCCTGCAAGTTTCCATTAATTCAACTTCCGAAGAAGTTTAAAGAATTTTGTTGCAGAATCAGGCAATGCTGCTCTCCTGTTTCCATTAATTCAACTTCCGAAGAAGTTTAAAGAGTTAACGTGGATAAGGCCTTAATTCATGGACTTAAGTTTCCATTAATTCAACTTCCGAAGAAGTTTAAAGACCACAGCCAACGGTTTATGTAACTCTTCCCCCCAGTTTCCATTAATTCAACTTCCGAAGAAGTTTAAAGACAAAATACGTTCCAATCTATGCGAACTTCTTAGAGTTTCCATTAATTCAACTTCCGAAGAAGTTTAAAGAAGTATCCTTATAATGCTCAGGCTATAAGACTCCATGTTTCCATTAATTCAACTTCCGAAGAAGTTTAAAGAAATTTCCTCGGCCTTTTTGGCCAAGCTAAGGTCAGTTTCCATTAATTCAACTTCCGAAGAAGTTTAAAGCCTTAAGTGGAGCTATATTCGTTAGCTCATTACTGTTTCCATTAATTCAACTTCCGAAGAAGTTTAAAGACAAATGTTTACCGCTCTAATTCCTGACTAAAACAGCTCGGTTTCCATTAATTCAACTTCCGAAGAAGTTTAAAGGGCTAGGCTCTGAAAACCTTACCTAGAGGTAATCCTACAGCAGATTTTCGGGGCTTGTCAAATTTGGTCAAAATGAACGCCCTAAACAGAGAATAAATTTGGAAAAACACAGTCTGAAACCCTTACTGGATAAGACTGCCGGGGCTGCCAACGAAAGAATCAGGGTTTCAGGCTTTGTGCTTCAGCCCCGAAACAATTAATTTTTACTTATCCCAAATCATAGGACGATACACCTCAACCTCACCTATTTGTCACCATTACTACCGCGATCGCTAGTTCTACTCTACCAGCCCACAGCCCTCAGAACCTATTGCAAGCATCACGAGATGCTCGATTACAAAATCTCGTTGCTCCCATTGCGCTCAATGCCGTGCGCGTCGGTCAACCGGAGTGTCCCACCAAAACGTGATGTTGACAAAGCCAAGAGGGTTTCAAGCCCCGCCCCTTGTGGGCGATTAACATTTTTGGGGGAAGGTTCAAGCCCCACCCACAAGGGGTGGCTCCTCTCCTGCCTCCTGCCTCCTGCCTCCTTGACTGCTGTCTTCATCTCATAGCGATAATGCAAATCCTGATAGCTGGCTATGTAATCCTTGCAGGCGTGAATCCCTTTCCACCGCTTGTTACTTCTGCAAGTTTCCCCCACATACAAAATCAGGTCAGCCGCAGAGTCAACGATGAAGTACAAACACGCATCGCCGGCGCTATCTGCTGGCATCCTCCAAAACGAGAGCGATCGCACTGACAACTGCAACGGATCAATCCGATCTGGGTCGTAGTGGTTGGGTGCAAGGTCAAACAGTGTCACCTGCTCAGGTGTTTTGTTCTCTCTCACCTTCTGCTGATATTCCAAAATTTGTGCTTTCCACTTCAGCAGGGCATCAAGTGATGAAGTATGTACGTCATCATCCGACCAACGAAGAACTTTCCCTTGCATACTACCAAGCTAAAAATGAGGGAAAACTGAAGCCAGCTAAACTGTTAGTGGGTGGAGATTTTTATTTTAGAAATTCTGATTTTGTAGGTAGCAAGTATCTAGCACCAGGAATTACCCTTGAAGCCGAAGTATACGATAATACAATTGGTCATGTTTGGTTTTCACCAATTGAATGCGAATTTGTTTTTATAGATGAACTGGAATTTATTTAAGATTTGCTCGATACTACTTACACCAGACATAGACTTTCTGGAGCGGTCGCCCTGAATTCAAGCGAACGCGAGTAGTGTCCGCACCAGAGTAAAAATTACGAGCGATCGCTATCACCTCAAAGTAAAAAAATGTTGCTAGAATATCTGTAAACCACTAATAGACAATTTATGGCTGGCAGAAAGAAGCTTGACCGTACCAATATTCATGCTAGGGTAGACCCTAAAACAGCAGATAAACTAAAAGAAATAGCTCAAAAACTAGGTTATATATATGATGGCGAAGGCTCCACGGGTCAATTGCTAGATGCGATCGCAACAGAAAAGATTATTTTGATTCATAAGGATCGAAAACTTGTTCATAGTACCAGAAAATATCTCTATTTAGCAGAAGTTATATTTCCCGATGAGACTTTCATAAAGATTGGTATTACAGGGCTTCCTATAAACAAAAGGTTTCCTGGTAAAAAGTATCAAGTCAACGTAATACATCAAGTTGAAGATTTACTTACTTATGTTCTTCAAAAGGAGGAATTCATCTTAACTCAATTTGCACAGTTCTCTTACCGACCAATTAACGACTTTGATGGTCGGACTGAATGTTTCACAAGTGAAGTTCCTATTACCGAAATCATAGAAATCATGAATCAATCTCATCCAATTTATGGTTAACGTTTATTCAAAAACGGTTTACGTATTTCGATAAATAGGCGATAATTATAAGTATGAGAGTAATAAAAACTACACTCTCCTCAGGAGGTGAAATAAATGACTCAATCTAAAGATGGCAACGGGCATCAGGAAGAATACGATCCTGAAGTCGAGTTTAGATACTTGGATGCTGATGTCTGGGTTAAGACAGATGCTGAAGGGAATCAAGACGTTGCTTATACGCAAGATGTGCTGGAAGCTTTGGAAGAAGATGAAGAATCGGATTCCGAAGATGACTAGCTTCTAGTTTAGTATCTGCCTCTAGCTTGTACCTGGGGGCTTTCTTCATCATCTCTTCTACTTGGAGTATAGCTTATGTCAACAACAAGCATTGTTCATCCTCTTCACTTCCAAATTATTCGTAGAGAGGGTACGACTTGGTATTTCAAAAACGGAGGTGTTTTTTATAACCGTACTGGTGAACCCATTCCTAAAAGCGATCGAGAAAGATTATTTGGGATAACTAAGAACAAGATTGTAATAGAACTGTTTCGCATCAATGGCGGCAAGCCTGGTTATTACCTTGTTAATCTTCAAGATAAAAAGTATTACTACTGTGGTGATGAATGGGAAGATGTTAAGACTAAATTACAGGAATTAGGAATTGGTAGAGATGAGCCGAGTTACTCTTGAATGAAAAAATTTTGTGGTGGCGATTGCTCAATTTATATTTATAGCGATCGCTCTGTTTCCTCTAAGAAAAAGCTGCCAACAGTTCTGCTATTTTCGCCTTGAGTTCTGCCATCGCCTCTTGTAAAGTTTCACTTGGTTCTGTATCTACTAGATGAGCGTCCCCCACATCAGCACTTGACCATAGATAGCTATGTTGCCCTATCGTTAAACATCCCTGCCATTTGTCTTCATAAGTATCAAGTGTGATAAAAAACCGCCGTGGCATTATTAGTTCTTCGGAGTTAACAACTAATTGTCCCCAGACAGAAAAGCCGAAATACTCATCATTTTTTTCATTATTGTATTCCCAATCAGTCAAGTTGGGAAAAGCAGCTTGAACTTGCTCTAAAACTTGTTGTATTTCCGGTTCTGTTAATAGCATTGTCCTCATCCTCTAAGAATTTATTTTTTAGCTTTCGCCCTCTTAATAAAACCGATTATTTCCTCTAAACTAACCCCTTCATTTTGCATAGATTGGATAAGTGCGATCGCTCCTAATGGCACACAACCAACGCTCCTTCCCTTCCACTCCCCGTCTATCTTTTCCTCCCAGTTAAAACCCCACCTCCAATGAGTAGGATTATCAGGCTTGCGGTTGCCAATTACACGGGGGTAGCTAGCAATAGTTCCACTTTTCAACTTCTTATTCTCAATATATTTGTACAAGCATCCTTTGCGCTGTCTACCTTTCGGCTTTTGCACGGCTTCCGGTTGCGGCTCTGTTTCCTCTAAGAAATTTTCGGGTATCCATCCACACACCCCACAACCATCATTAAGTTTTAGCAATGGTGATTTACAACTGGCGCAATGTACATTTTGAATTTGCTGTGTACACTGCATATTTGTGCATTTATCACAGGTATAATTCCTATCAACTGCCTTTAAACACTTTGTGCAAAGTTGGGGGTGATTGTCCTCTAAGAATTTATCAATTAGGTCATGGGGTGCGATCGCTAACCCAATAATCTGCTGATCATCTCGTTTCCAATTATAAGTTAGTAGATCAGATGAATCTAACCAGTTAACTGTAAACCCAAAGCCTAAGTTATCTATGACTTTTCCAAGGGTTTGAGACTGATTAATAATGTAAGTTTCTGGTTGAATATTAGCCCTGGTAACTGGCGGCGGGTTCTCTACATAATGAGTTGAGATAGACGATTCTGTTAAGGGCGATCGCTGCGACTCTAGGATCGAGAAGATTTCCTGCTGCCTGCCGCATTCTTCTAATAGTTCCGTCGCGGCTCGGCACTCCGAGGGGTCTAACCAGGAGTCCGGGATTTCGTACCACTGACAAAGGATAGCCGGGTTTAATACCTCGCATGAGTTTATTAAACCTAACCTCTTCAGTTCTGCCTCTTGCTTGGTCTGTCCAGGGGGTCGCCCTTTCCCACTGAGGCTTAAGGCTCCGGGCGATCGCAACCAGCAATACTCGCTCTCTAATGTAGGGGCTGGCAAAGTGGCCGCTTCCGATAGTAATCCATTCCGCATCGTACCCGAATTGGTCAAGGGTTCTGACCACGCCTCTGAAATATGAGCCTGTGGGCTGTCCTGGGTAATCGGGGCAGGTAATGAGTCCTGGGACATTTTCAATGGCTGCAAACCTTGGCTGTAATTCTCCAATGGTTCCGAGGACGGCGGGGAAGCAATCACGCTCGTCTGCGCCTCCAAGTCGTTGGCCTTCTGTGGAGAATGGCGGGCAGGGTGGGGAAGCTGTAATAATGTCGAGTCTTCCTGGGTGCATATAATACCCAATTCTGCGTTCTGCAAGTCTTGGTATATCTCGCACGTTTCCGTAGTTGTGTATGTTGGGATATCGCAATTTGAGGATACTTGAACAGTATTCGTCAATTTCTGAGACTGCTGCAAGTTTAAATCCGAGTTGCAAACCTGCAACGCAAAAACCGGCTCCAACTCCTGAGCAGAGGTCAAGTTGTATGAGTTGCATTCTGTCGCCTCCTTTTCCTCTAAGAATTCTTGATAACCGTAAGCCTGTATTTGCTTTGGGGTATATTCGCCCAAATGCCCATTATTTTCCCAAGTAATACCGATTTTCTTGTCTGCGCTCGTCACCAATCCGCGTTGATTAGCTGGGGTAATAATGCGATCGCCTACAACCCATTTCTTAGAGGAAATTTTATTCATCTTGTTTACCTACTAAGTAAGCTTTATTCATTGCTCCCCACTGTTCAGGGCTAATGGCCTCTACTTCAGCCTTACGCTGCTGCACCTCTCGTTCATCATTTGAAGTGCGATTTGTAACTGCAAGGCTATGAGACTGAGCGATCGCACCAGTTGCAATATCAAGTTGTTTTTTATACTTCTCAAATTGCTTTTCTGTAACCTGCTTCCAGTCAGCGCGCGAAATCGCATCCAGTTTTTTGCACAGAAATAAATCAAAGCGAGTATCAAGTACTCCGTAGTCCCTCAAATTATGTCTGTCAAATTTATTGCATCCTTGACAAACCGGAATGCGATCGCGGTTAGGGTCGTAGTCTGAAATGATTAATTTGACTAGATGACCCTGGATTTGTCCTGTATCTTGGCAGCAAAAGCAATTCCATCTCGGCTGCCAAATTTCCTTATCCTTCTCTTCATTTGGGAGAATTGGCGATCGCTCAAAGGTTGGGAGATTCTCAGTCATGATTCACCTCTCAACCAGCTAAACTGTTTAGTTTCGTTGCACCACCGAATAAAGTCCTGCTTTTCCTTATCAGTGGCAAATTCGAGCGGGTTAGCCGTCTCCTCGATGATGGCCAACCAATCAGAGGTGCGCGGGTCTGTTTCCCATTTGTGATTTTGCGCCGGGGACACTTTACCCGTGGACTTGTACCACTGATTACGCAGCTCGTCAAAGTTCTTCTCAATCCATTTAAGGGGAAGTTCAGGTGCTTTGGGTAACTGGGCTGCTTTCTTCTTACCAAATTCAATAAAATTCTCTCTCTCGCCTTCTGAGAGAGAGTTGTTAAAAAACTGATAAGAATCTGTTAATAAATCTGGGGAATCGCTGAAAGATTCATTAATCATTGGTTCTGGCGATTTTGTTTCCGCAATCGTGGAATCCCATTCCGTGTTTGTGGACTCAGTTTCCGCAATCGTGGAATCCCATTCCGTGTTTGTGGACTCAGTTTCCGCAATCGTGGAATCCATTCCGCATTCGCGGAAAGTAGAGCTTATTGACACTAAAATTCCCTGTGGTGCTTCCCAATTAATCGAACCCTCGGAACGCAGCCGACTAATAGCGTTATAGAATGCTGATTTATGGATGCCTAATTCTTTACAAACTTTTTGATGTTCAAGACGGATTTTCCAACCGGGGCGACATTTAATTAGGATGTAAAAATGTACAAGTCCTTTTGCTGTTAAATCGTGTCCCTGATATTTAGCGATCGCATCGCTTAATGTCATTCGATAATGTTGCTCTGTCATGACTGCACCTCAGTCACAGCCAATAGATACAAAAATCTATCTGGCAATACTTGAGAAAAACACAGGATTGTCATATCATTGTCACAAGTTTATAAATCGCTCTGATAAGCTGTATGCTTATCGGGGCTGTTTTATTTGGAGTAGAATTGTTGTAATCTGATCAACTAAACTAAATTGATCGATTTATCTAGTAGATAAATTATATTATAGATTGTATCTAATAGATACAATACTAGGGAATATTCATGCAAATTTACCAGCTATTTAAGCAGACGATGGATAAATACGGCATTCAGGGGAGAGAACTAGCCGCCCTAGCTGGGATATCTCAAAATCACCTAAGCCAATTTCGCTCTGGGCATAAATGGGTAAGTCCAGAGGTATTCTCGGCGCTGCTGAAGGGCATGGATCAGCTTGCCCCTGGCTCTAGAAAATATTTTTGTCAGCTATTGGCTGAGGAACCATTAGCGGAAAGGGACACGAGTAAAAAGCTTGCCGAAATGATTGAGGCTGCTGATGATGATGAAATGGAAGCAGCATTATTAGCAATTGGTCGCAAGTGGAAGAGAACACGCCAAAATCCGGCTATTTCAGGTAATTACAGCACGAACTTTGACTCGGCGATCGCGGTATAAGAAGTATCATTGATAGCTATCAACTATCAGGCTGTATCTATTTATGCTGGAAGGAATTAAATTTGTGGGGCTGGATGAGGTTAAGAGACTGCTAGATGGGTTGTCACAAGAAGAAAAAGAAGCTCTGCTTACAGAGCAGATGAAAAAGCTGTCAGCCGAGTCAAAAGCACGAGTTTTAGGTTTAGCTGAATCAGGGCTAACAGTAATTACAGGTTCATTTGTCAGTCTCAACTCTGATGTATCAATTAACATTCAAAATGCTAGCGGTTTTGACGCAGAGACAGTTTTTAAAGCGTTGGTAGAATTTCGCCGCTCAGAAAAAGAATCTAAATAGGTGCAAAAAGAATTTGCCTGTGAGATTCTTAGAGGATAGGAGCGATCGCTTTTGTTGAGGAGCGATCGCTATTATTCTTAGAGGATAGCCAGTAACTCCTTAGCCAAATCTGAAGCCGAATTGATACCTTGTAAAGTCTTGCGTTTACCCTTCAATACAAGCTCAATTCGTTACTGTTTTTAAAGTAATAGATCATGATTGCTTACGCAAAAAGAAGAAATATTGTTGCTACGCAGTTTTTTTATTGACTCCCTCCTTCTCCTTCGGAGACGCTACGCGAACGTCGGTTGATGTCCCCCTCCGCCCCAAGGGGAACGCTCATCGCCGCAGGGCTACCCCAGCTTTTCCATTATGGCTACGGGCATCAAGGGTAAAATGCACGCGGCTTGAGGTTGCTTTGCATTTTATATTGGCTCCACTTCGTTCCGCATTTCCGCGCCCTTGACCCCCTCCGCTTAAAAAAGGGGGCTGGGGGTTTCCCGGTCATGTCCTTTCGTTGGGGGTTTCGGTTATGTCTGCTCTCGTTCGTCGGTCGTTTGTCGGTTGTCCTGCTCCAGTTGCAGCTGAGGTGGTTTCTGTTGCTCGGTCGTTTGGCGTTGGTCTTGCGGCGGTTCGGCCTTCTGGTCGTTCGTTCTCTGGTTGGGTTTGTGTTTGTTCGTTCGCTTCTGAGGTGGCGGCGTTGCGGTTTGCGGCGTTGGCGGGTGTTGAGTTCTTCGGCGCTGACAACACTTACTTTGCAGTTCGTTCTACTGGGCGGCGTTGGCGGGTGTCGGTTCCGGTCGTTGTGTCGTCGGTGGTGGCGGTGCGTCCGGTTGGGCGGCCTCGGTTGGGTCGGTTTCGGTTAGTTGTTGCCGGTTAGTCGTTGGGCCTTCGGGCCCTTTTTTTGGAGTAATGAAAGCGATCGCCCAAGTTTCCAAGAGAACTGAAGCAAGGCAACAGTTCAGCGATCGCAGTACTCAAGGAAGTTAGAACGCTAATCATTTACTCAAAATAAAAACACCATGCTACTGCTCGTTTCACTCGTGGGCTGGTCGCTTGAATATCACGCCCGTTGTTATTGAGAGTCCCTGCATGGGTGGCCGAGTTTATGAATTAAGCTGTTGCTTCGCTTTTCTATTACCCCTCCGTGTCCGCTTCGCTCCCACCGAGGGAGTGCTACGCAAAGACCAAAAAAGGTATTTTATCATTTCCGCTTCGCTCCAATGATATACCTTTTTCTTGGGGTCTTTGCTCCGCAATGGCACAGACTCCACTTCGTTTCGTCCGTGCAGGAGGAAAAAGAAAGAGAAAAAAGAAGGGGTAAGGGTATCTCCGGGTGGTTGGTGGCGGTGTGCCATTGGTGGCCAGTCCCCGGTGGTGGCAGCAACGGCTTAGGCTCAACAATCTCGACTTATGGCTTATGCCTGCGATCAAAGGCTTTAGGGCTGCTGTGGTCTGCCACCTATTAGGTTGGTTGCCGCCGCCAGAGTGTCTTAAAATCCTGTGAACTCTAGCTTTAGCCGGCATCTGTCGCGGGTCAGTCGCCGGTGGTTGGTTTCACTCGCTCCCTGTCGTCTCCCCCGCGTCCCGCGATCGCTGGTTCATTGCCTCCGGGCTTCCGTCGTTTAACCTTCCACTCTTATATTGTAGCTTGTTTAAGCTATATAAACAATAGCTCTTTTTAGCTATAATATAAAGCTTTGATAAAGTTTTTTGGTGAGTCAAATAGCGGGCGTGGCTCCGTTCCTTCCGTTGCGTTCCGGGCGTTGGTGGCTGTGGGTGGCCAAGGCCTCGCGCTTCATTGACAGGCCTTGCCGCCACCCACAGCCCTTCACTTCACTCCAGTCACTCCGCAAAGAGGCTTAATTGCTCGGTTTTCGGTTCATCTTGTAGCCATTGAGGAAGCCAGCTTTTATCCCCAGATTTGGTTTGAAACTGTGGAAATAAATATATCTGCACCCCGCGATATTTAGCATAGGCAATTGTTAACCACGTCCCCGACCCACCGCCGTTGGGGCTTTTACAAGGCTTGCACCCCTCTGGGCAAAGCTTATTAGGGAAGGCATACAGCCAGCTATCTGGCAGGGGGGCAATGGCATCAATCATTCTCTTGCTACGTTCTGCAAAGTGCCAGCGTTGGTTTCCTGCTACTTCATACACGGTCAGGGTTTTGTTGTAGCAAGCAGCAGCCCGTCTAACGAAATCATCCAGCCCCGCAGCGTCCCCTACGTGCCAGTCTGCGGCGTGGTTAGAGATGAAATAAGCAAAATCCTTATATATCAAGCCTTCCTGCTCTTTAGTTAGTTTGCGTGGCCCTGTAAAAGCTATCTGCATTTTCTTATCCTAATCTTTATATAATTATACCTTAAAAAAGCTTGTTATATAGCTAAAAATAGCTATAATAGAGATATGAAAAAAACCGAGGCGGCAACCTCGGCATCGATTAAATAACTAAAGGTATTCTACAATGCAAGACTTTGACTTCATTCTCAAGCACTGCGATCGCACCATCAAGCTTTACGAAAAGGTGGAAAAAGATTTAATTGATAGCAACCTCTCTCCCAACGGTGCTAGATGGGTACAAGAGGAAGTCCAAAGAATTAAATATTTAATCCAAGGCTACCAAGAAGCCGAAGCCGAAGAGATGGCAAAGCATTTTAATCAATAAAAGTTTAGGGGGTGAAATACCCCCATCTCCTCAAAAAGTAATTCATCTCTACAACAAACATTACTCTTTTGCATCCCATGAACGCCACACAAAGATTCTCAGCCAAAGCCCACACACGCCCCAATTACAATTACTCGAATTTTCACAAATCTTTATTGCACGAAAATAATAGCGAAGATTACGCACTGCGGCATATTTATAGCCTTGAGAATACTAAAGCTTTACTACAAATGTGGGGTTGGTCAGCAGAGCAAATAAAAACAGGAATTGATTACGCCACCATTGATGTTTATAAACACTTTGTTTATCTGCACATTCCCAACAAGGTTGAGAAGCGCAAAGAAACTATAAAAATCCGTGGTATTTCTCGATTTATTTCTAAGGTTGATTACGTTGATACTTTAATTAAAAGAACTTGGGAAAAAGCTGACCCTTATAAATTGCAACCGGGGGATAACTGGGACGAATTAATTGCAATGGGCAATACTGGGGATTTTTACGAGGTAAAGCTATATCGATATGAAATCACCTGTACTTGTCATGCCTACAGTGGATTGCAAAAAGCATTTGAGCAGGATGTGGTTGCAACAAAGCATCTGATGTTAAACCCTACCACTCAGGGACAAATACCAGATAAACACATCTTTGCAGCGTGGAAGTATCTAGCAGCAGAAACACAGCGACAGTATGAATATCAATTCACAGAACGCAGAGAAGGATTTTTAAAAGAAACAAAACAATCTTTCTATGAAAAAGACTTTTTAGAGGAAATTCAAGAAGATTGGTAAAACAAATCACAGGCGATCGCTCATATTCTCTTCAAATAGAGCGATCGCTTCCCACTTCATCAATTTCAAAAAGGTATCCGATCAATGCAATTAATTTTTGATTCAGAAACAGAAGCCTTATCTGTAGTAGAACAGCTTTATGGTGTTGAGCGAGTAGGCAAGATTTTAATTGCTGAAAGGATTGATTATGCTGCTTTGGAATTAGCGGTTAAATTAGCTAAGGTAAACTTTCCTACTTTTAGTTTTCCCATTGTTAGCTCTTTAAAATGCCGTCTACCATTCCCCAGTCATGAGCGGGAATGCAGCGATGAAAACACACCAAAAATATATGTAGCTTGCTTATCAGCTTATAACAATGGGCATTTACACGGGCTTTGGATTGATGCAACCCAAGACGCTGATGAAATTCAAGAAGATATTAATTGGATGCTTTCATGGTCGCCTGTGGCACATGATGAAGCTTGCGAAGAATGGGCAATACATGATTATGAAAATTGGCAAGGTATTCAACTTAATGAATGTGAAGATATAGAGCATATTTCAGAGCTAGCAAATTTACTTCAACAACATGGTAAAGCCTTCGGTGTTTATTACCAATATTACGGCAGTGACACCAGTTTAGAAGATTTTCAAGAGAGTTATTTGGGTCAGTTCGAGGATGAAGAAGATTTTGTTTACCAGATGTGGGATGAGTGCGGAACACTGAAAAAGCTAGAAGAGTTAGGCATCAATTCATGTTACATCGACTGGAAAGCCATAGCACGAGATTGGTTTATTAGCGATTTTTACTCTGTTGAGGTTGGCTATAAAGAAACCTACGTTTTTAGCCGTCACTAAATTAATGACAACAATTTGACATTGGTAATCACTGGCTGCCAGCCCACAGCCAGAAGCGACCTAACAGTGCGCTCGTAGAGAAGAGAGGGTAAAACTCTTAATAATTGGAGATGACAGCAATGAAAAAAAGCTCTAAAAAACTACAACAAAAATTGCAAGAAAAGCTGGGGGATTTAATATCAGAAATAGAACAAATCATCAATGAAGAAGATAACGAGGAGCCAAATCAGAGCTTTCTAGATAATCTCGATTTTGCTATTCAATATCTACAAGAAGCTTTAGAAGATTTGGAGTAAGCATCACCTGAGTGTGTAGGCACAGCCCACCGGAGGCAATGCCTACGGCGGTAAACTACGCCTACTTTTCTTTCCTCTAAGAATCTATGCAAACAGCCCACTGTGCATTATCTGTAGCTCTCAAGCAATTTCCAGATGACCCAGAACTGGAGAACGCCAAGAAACATCTAGAAGCAGCAGTTAATCTATCGGGAGAATATCACAAGACTTACTGGAGTATTTTTTGGAAAACTTCAACCGAAAAGACCAAAAAGCGCATCAGAGACAAATGCAACAATCTAGCCTTTGAAACCTATAGCCAAATGATTGATTTAGCAAATTTACTCAATAAATATGTACAAAAACAATCATCACCAGAGCCTAAATACTGGAGGGAACTAATCATTAATCTTAGTTTAGCTTTTGAGTGGATTAATCAAGAACACTCACGAGAAATTAATTCCAGGCAATTATCAATAAATTTTGATAGGTCTCAAAGCGATTAACATCCCGACCTGGATAAGTCGTTAAACTGTCTAACTTTTAAAACTGCCGCCCCTGAGCCACCAGATAGTGGCAGCTTATCCCTAAATCAACATGAGGTAAATCAAATGTACAACATTACCGCAGATATTGACTGTTAGATAGCAGTGAGACTGCACATCAACCTTCGAGACTATCAATCTTAAAAAATGACCTGGGTAACTCGTTAAACTGCCCAGTCCAATATTCAAAACCAATTGGATTGTAACTATGAATCTCAACGAATATCCTCAAGTAATTGCAAAACTACAAGCCGAAGTATTTGGACTAGACCTGACCATTGAGCAGACCCATACCACCATTAAACAAATTGAGGCTGATATTGACTCTCAAGTTGCCTTTGACGCTACACTTCGCAATGATTCACAACGAAAGGCCAAGCGCCAAGAACTCTTAGACGAACACTCCTACTACTGGGAACATCAAGAGATTTTGAGCCAATACCGCAGCAAGCGAGAGCAACTCTTTATTGAACTTTGCCTAAAACGCAATGAGTTCTCAGTACTGAAGCTGGAGAAACGAGAAGCGATCGCTCGCCTGGAACTACAAGCCAATAGTTAAACTTGACCTCTGGCTTATCTTAAAACGTAAGGTGGGCGATGGCGAAGCGCCCATCAAAAGCAATCACCAAGTAACAGGGGGAAAGTAATCTGCTTTCTTCAAGAAATATATAAGGGCATTCAACTATGACACCAGAGCAAATTCAAATTTTGCTGCAAATTCAGCAGCGGCAAATGCTAGCCCAAGAGCGGATAGCTAATTCTTTGGAGAAAATCACAGTAACTTTGGAGCAGCTAGCCCCCAAAACTGCACCAAATTATCAATATCCCTTAGAGTCATTCAAAACTTTTGATTGGTCAACTGTTGGCGCAACGGTGGAAAAGTCAGACCAGCACGGGCCAGCTGTTGTTAGTTGGGGTGGTCAACAGTTTATTAGACGATCACCGGCGAATAAGTACGACCCAGCTATTTGGTTTAGTCGTTGCACTGGGAAAGCTGAGGATGGCAAATCAAATACCTACGAGCGACTGATTACTTTTAAGCCCCTTTCAAAAACCGAGATTGATCCACTACCGGAGAAAGTTCGGGCTTTAGCACAGTTGGACTAAGATCGCTTGCTCAAAGGAAAGTAGGGTACATTCCTACACCCTACTTTCTGCCAAAACTTTTTTCGAGCTACTTCAATGCAACAGCTAACTTTATTTGACCTTAACGACAATCCACCACCTGTGGAGTATATACCCAACTTTCTTACCAAAGCCGAATCTGACCAACTTTTCAACCACTGCTTAACTCTTAGTTGGCAGCAAAACAATATCACTCTAATGGGTAAGACTATGCCCGTACCCCATCTGGAATGCATCTATGGTGATGCAGGATGTGATTATCTTTACTCAAAATCGGTTTTATTAAAACCCTTAGCCTGGACAGTTCCCCTACAAGAGATGCGATCGCAAATCGAGATAGCAACAGGCTATCGGTACAACCTGGTTATCTGCAACCGCTACCGCACTGGGTTAGACTCAATCGGTTGGCACGCTGACAACGAGCCGAGTATGGGAGTATCACCAGCGATCGCTTCGGTAACTCTCG
>NZ_JBTYKD010000121.1:0-20130 GCF_054880495.1 Nostoc sp. | reverse complement strand
ATCGGCTATTTCTAGCCTAGCAGGGGAGTACGGAGTAGGCCGTGAGCGTAGCCGAATGGGAGTAAGGAGTGGGGGAGAAGAGGGGACAAGGGGGAATTATTAAACAAGTTTCTCCCTTGTCTCTTTCCCATGCCCAATACTTCTCTTCTTAGGCTGCGCCAACAGTGTCAACGCTACTTCGACCCTTCTCTACGAGACCCTTCTCTACGAGACGCTGCGCGTAGCTTGCAACTCCTGCGGAGTACGGCAAGCTCAGGGCATCGCGCTACGCGTAGCTTGCTTCCACGAAGTGGTACGGCAAGCTCAGGGCAGGCAAAGTCAGTACAAGTGCCCAATGCCCCATGCCCACTAACGCAATGATTCAATGGTTGGTGAACCATCAGCTTTGATCCAAGCAATTTGGGCTATGCTGCGATCGCGTGCATATTGGCGAATAGCGTCTGCATCCCTTCCCCCCAAATCAATTTCTACCCGCACCAGATCAGTGGAATCTCTGAGTTTTTGCGCGTAGGCAAAGGCAAAGGCGTTAGCACTCACCGTCTCTGGTGCTACCAACCAGTTACTAGCTGGGGTTATCTGTGGTAATTGCTGCGTAGACAACAGAACTTGGTATAAATCTTCGATATTGAGTCCAAAACCAATTCCGGGTATGTTTTCTCCTTGGGGATGATATAGCCCCAAAAGCTGGTCATAGCGACCACCCCGCCCTAAAACTCTGGTTTGGGATTCGGTATTGTTAACAACTTCAAAGACGATACCAGTGTAGTAATCTATGGTTTGAATCAGGCTGAGATCAAGGATTAACGGAAATTTTTTCTCTGATTCCAGTAATTTTACTAGGGATTTGAGGTTATTTATTGCCTGTCGCTGTTCTTCATCTAGATCTAAATTCCTAACTTTTTGTAACACGTCTGCACTAGAGCCACGCAAATCCATCATGATTCGGGCGCGATCGCGTAGTTTCTCACTTAGAGGTAAAGTATCTATAGTAATGCGGTCGAGATGAGCGATCGCACTGCGAACTTTATTCTGTAAATTAGCCGGAAAGGCACTCAGGAGCGATCGGGTAATTCCCGCCTCACCTAAAATTAAATGCCATTCCCGTAAACCCAGTGCTGCCAAACAATCTGCAACTAACAGCAGTACTTCCGCATTCGCCAGCAATCCCCCAGCCCCTAACAACTCCACCCCAGCTTGATAAAACTCTTGCTGGCGATTATGCCTGCTTTCCCAAGTGCGGCGAAACACATTGGCATTGTAGTACAATCGTTGCGGATAAGTTACACCTGCCATCCGAGTCACAACAGTGCGAGCAATGGATGCTGTTAATTCTGGACGTAGCCCTAATTCATCATCTTCGCCATTTTGTAATTGAATCACCATCTGACGCTGGATTGCTTCCCCTGCCATCAGAGTATCCATCCGTTCTAAAGTCGAGGTGATAATCCGGTGATATCCCCAACGGTGAAACACCTGCTGTAACCGCTCTTCAATCCAGCGTTTTTTCTCCACATCCAAGGGCAATAAATCCCTGGCTCCCGATGCTGGTTGATACACCATTATTTTTTCTTCCCACCAAAGAAACCACCGAATAAACCACCACTACCAGATTTATCTGGTTGCTTATCTTTATTATTGGGGGATGAAGTCACCTTATGATCACTAGGTTGTTGTCCTAGAGCTTTATCTAATTTAGGTTTCCATTGTAACGCTGTGACGTCATTGGGGTCTAATTTTAGAGCGTTGTCAAAGTGAATTTTTGCCATTTTTAGCTGATTTTGCTTTAAATACACCATTGCAATTAAGCTATGACAGCGACTATTTTTAGGTTCTAGCTTTAGGGCATCTTGCAACTCTACTTTGGCTTGGGGAAATTGGTTTTTGTCAATCAAAGATTGAGCGCGACGAACATACTGTTCTACAATCGAGTCTTCTTTTAGTGCCGCTGGCTCTGGTAGTGTATTTGGCTGAGGCGTACCTGATTGGACTTTGGGTTGAGTAGGTGGCGGCGACGCTGCGGATGATTTGCCCGCACTCCGCATTAGATACACTAAATTCAACTCACTAACTTGGGCAATGACTTGTAGTGCTTGCTCTAAAGAATCATATTGGGTTTGGGCTAGTTTAGCGATCGCATTTTTATAGAAATGATCGACATTAGGTGTCTCAGCTAACTGTCTAGCCAAGTCAGTGTTTAGAGTTACCGAAGTAGACTCTTGTGCCAAGCGCTTGCCAATTTGGGACAAAATTACAATATATTCCGCGTGAGTGCGATCGCCACTAAGTTTTTCGTAAGCAGGGTTAACTAGCTTTGATAATAATTCATTCCCTAGCTGTTTTTGAGCAGCACTTTCAGTAAAACTACTGTCCGGGTGCAGACGGCGGGCGATTTGGAGATAGCGTTTGCGAATCTCTTTGACATCCGCATCAACTGGAACGCACAATATTGCGTGATGATCTATGAAATCATATTTAAATAATCCACGATCTATTTTGAAAGACATATAGAGCTCTTGCACCAAATGAGCAGTTAGATTCTTTCTAGTTTACTTCGGTTTATCAGTGATTCGTCAGTAGCAAATTGTCATTTGTCATTTGTCATTGGGCATTGGGTATTGGGCATTGGGCACTTGTACTGAGCGAAGTCGAAGTATTGGGTATTGGGCACTTGTACTGACTTGTACTGAGCGGCGTCGTTGGCGCAGCCTAAGAAGAGAAGTAGCGAAGTCGTTGGCGTAGCCTAAGAAGAGAAGTATTGGGCATTGGGAAAACACTTTCTTTCTTCATCCCCTTGTCTCCTTTGTCTCCCTCATCCCCCACTCCCCTCACACCCAAGCTGACAATGGCGGAACTCGTAAAAGTTCGCTACTGAGAGAGTCATGAATATAACTATTTGTGGCGAGAATTCTACCTGACTCAATTTTGACGGGAGTACCATCATAGGCGGTGACTTTGCCCCCGGCTTCTTGTAACAAAATTATCCCGGCGGCAATATCCCAAGGAGAAAGCCCACGTTCCCAGTAACCATCGACACGTCCACAGGCAACATAGGCTAAATCTAGCGATGCTGAACCACTACGTCTGACTCCTTGGGTAAGATGAGTGAGGTGACTAAATTCTGCGTAGTTGTTATCAGATGTTTCGCGGCGATCGTAGGCAAATCCTGTCACTAGTAGGCTCTTACTCAGTTCAGATGTTAGCGAAACCTTGATGGGATGACGGTTGCGGGTTGCTCCCAAGCCAGCAGCAGCACGAAATAGTTCATTGTGAAAAGGGTCATAAATTACACCAACTTGCGGAACGCCATTAATTAACAGCCCGATGGAAACTGCAAAAAATGGGTATTGATGAGCGTAATTGGTTGTGCCATCTAGAGGATCTATTGCCCAAAGGTATTCATTCTCTTGATTACCTAATTTCCCTGATTCTTCAGCGATAATAGAGTGCTGAGGAAAGTGGCGGCGCAAAATTTCTAAAATCAACTCCTCTGAGGCTTTATCAGCAGCAGTGACTAAATCACCAGGACGTCCTTTTTCAATAATTCCGTTTTCTAACTTACCCAAGTAACCTTGCAAAACGACACCAGCAGCTAAGGCCGCTTCCGTAGCAATATCTAGAAAAATTTGTAGATTAGTCATTAGTCATTAGTCATTAGTCATTGGGCATTAGTCATTGGGCATTAGTCATTGGGCATTGGGCATTGGATTATTCCCCTTGTCCCCATTGTCCCCCTTGTCCCCCCACTCCCCAACTCTCGCCCTCAGCACTAATTAAAGATTTTGGCGGCGAAACTCGGCGGGAGTGAGGCGCATGGGTTTTTCTGGGTTCCAGATTCCTTGCCCCATGAGTTTAGCCCATTGTTGGGCACGTTCTAAACGCTGGTCATATTTGTGGTTAGGCGATCGCCCCACAAACATTGCATTCCCTTGTTTTACCAATTCTTCATTAAACAACACCTTATTTTTCCACACATAAGCTAGAGTTCGCCCGATTTTGTCTTTTGCTTCTAAATCAAACTCCAGCGTTACCGATTCTTCTGCACCACCAATTAGATCCTCTAACTGTTCTTTTGCTTGTTCCCCCCAAGGGCGCTGTCGCAAATCTGGTGCATCAATACCAACTAACCGCACTTGGGAAATCAAATTTGGTTGTTCAGCCATGCCTAACACTTCCAAACTTTGCCCACTAACTACCCGCGCTACTTTTACCTCAGCCTGATTGTTTGGCAGCTGGTTTTTACCTTGGCAACTCACCAAGAGCAATAAGCAAACCAAAAGCGCTATTTTTCGCACCCAGTTACCAAAATGTACAGGCATCAGAAATTCGGTGATTTGGAATTGTTTATATGAAACACTCGGTAAGCGTAAAACTCAGTCCCTTCAGGGCTGAGATATGAGATATAAGTGACTCATGCGACTTTAGTCGCCTACTTTTTGCTACAATGATTTTAGCAGGAAGGGTAATTAACCTGTCTAAAAACCCAATTGCTGCCTAAAACGCAGACTCTGTACCTTGACAACTGAACGCCACTTGCTACAACGGGGGGAACCCCCGCAACGCAGTAGCTCATCTATGCGGTTCTACTGCATTGTTCTAGTTTCCTCCTCTCAGTAGGTAAAAGATTCATTATGAGCCACTCTTGTTGCACCTGGCGTGGAGAGTCCCACCTCTGGACTAGGTAACGCAAGGCATCTAGTCCAGAGGTGGTCTCGTTGAACCAAGAATCTGAATCACTTTAGTGACTGAGAGTGTCAATCCTCATCTAAGGGTAAACCCGCTTTAACTCTCCCCCTAGCAAAATAGCGTCCAAACTGGAGTTCATAGACTTCATCTTCGTCTTGTGTCTCCACCTCCAAGTCAGAACGGGGATAACTCACACACAATAAGGCATAACCTTGCCGACGTAAATTTGGCGACAATCCGATCGCCTCTGGTTGGTAAATTTCTCCTGACAACACTCTCACAGCACAAGTGGTGCAAGCCCCGTTGCGGCAGGAAAACGGCAGTTCCACCCCTTGTTTTTCGCCAGAGTGCAGGATGTAGCGGTCTTCTGGCACTTGTAGGGTATATGTTTTGTCAGTGGCGCGATCGCGAACTCTAATTGTGTATGTACGGGACATCTGGATTTGCATTTTGGGATTGGGACTTTCAGATTCAATCTAAAATATCTTTCTTTATCTTTGCATTTTCTGTGATTTTATAGTATTATTGTAAATCGTGGCACCTGGAGAGGTGGCCGAGTGGTTGAAGGCGCACGCCTGGAAAGTGTGTTTAGGGAAACTTAACGAGGGTTCGAATCCCTCCCTCTCCGTTCTCAAACCTAGTTCAAATATATAGTTTGAACCAGACTTATACAAATAGTCCGGTTTAAAAAATAGCAGAATATATTCTTAAGATTGCTTTGAAGGTGCATTAGCGTAATCCTATTCTTACAGCTATTTTCAGGTAAATAGACCACGCGGTAGGGGCACAGAAAAAGTTCATTGGTGTCAACTTAAGCCAAAACCCCTTTCAAACTTCGTTTTCAGCCTCTGGCTGGAAATGGTGCTCGTTGCGGCTCTGCCGCAAGTCTTGAGGCGGAGCCTCTCGGAATGTATTCCCAGTCTCCGACTGGGAACGAGACAATCTTAAAAGCTGCTTATAGACTGGCTTTCACGTTAAGTTGACACGTATGAGCATTGCTGTGCCCCTACGAGAGATGTGGTTGAAATACATGAAAACTGCTGTAAGCAAGCTACGCACAGCGTCGTGTTAAATCTGACTGGTAAATTCAATACAGAATCTCGCCGGAAGTAACATTTGTTTATTCTTAAATCATAGTCGAGGCACTTTGTCAAGTCGCCAAACTCCTACTTCAGTATAGCGACAGCCTGATGAACGGATCGGGTAAATTAAGATAAGTAAAGAAAACGCTTTGACCCAAATGGCAACTCTAAGCTTAAAAGAAATTTCTACTCAGTTAGAAAGTCCGAATTTACGCGATCGCATGGTAGCACTTGCGAATCTGCGTCATGTTTCGGCCGAGGATGCAGTCCCTTTGATTAAAAAGGTATTAGACGACGAATCTTTACAACTGCGATCGATGGCAATATTTGCTCTTGGAATCAAGCCGACACCAGAATGTTATGCAATTTTGGTAAGAATTCTCGTAAATGACCCAGATTATGGTATACGCGCTGATGCCGCCGGTGCATTAGGGTATTTGGGTGATGCTAGAGCCTTTGAAGTGCTTTCACGGGCGTTTTATGAAGATACTGATTGGCTAGTACGCTTTAGTGCAGCCGTTTCTCTAGGTAACATTAAAGATCCCCGTGCGCGTCAAATTCTTCTTCAGGCATTGGATAGCAAAGAAGTAGTATTGCAACAAGCTGCAATCTCTGCGCTGGGAGAAATTCAAGACATTGAATCTGTCGATCACATCCTGCGCTTCGCTCAATCAGATGATTGGTTAGTCAGGCAGCGTTTGGCTGAAGCCTTAGGAAATCTTCCCACTCCTAAGAGTATCTCAGCTTTGAAATATTTGGAAAAAGACAATCATTTCAACGTTGCTGAGGCAGCCAGGATTGGACTGAAGAAGCTTGAGAAAATAGGCAATCAAGCTTAATATTAAAGTTTCCTGCTACGTTTTAATAATAATTAAGTGGGAATTTTAGCATTTTGATACAGGATAATTTCATTCATGAATATTGAAGAGTTTTTTGAGTTAAGTGCTGGTAAATGGTTTTCTCATCGTACTAGTCAACATTTGGCTTTTAACCAATCTGAAAGTAGCAAGTCAGATATCATCATTGAGACGCTGACAGTAGATGATCCAGAAGTGATCAAACTGTGTCAACAGTACAAAATTAATCTTAGTTCCGCCTCTTGTGCTGCCAAAATTACCTGGAACGGCACAATGGAAAAGGGTCAAGTAAAACACAGTGGTTCAACTGTGTTAGTTTCAGTACCTGATACAGATAATCCGGCGCAAGGTAAGTTACTGCGAGAAATAGTTGATGCTGATAAAACTCCAGTTGCCGGACGCTATAAAATTGATAGTGATGGTGCTTTGATTCTAACTACAGAGGATGAAACCATGAGTTCTGAAGAGCGCCTGTGGTTTGCTAGCCCTAATTTGCGAATGCGGGCAAATGTCCTCAAGAGTTTTGGTGGATTTAGTATCGCTTCTTTTACTTCTGAGATTCGCATGGGTGGTTTTCCACCAGCCGCGAAGCCTTCCGAGGCGGCTAATTCAGTATCTAGTTAGTTGTAATACAACATATTCCCCCTGTTTCTAGGGGGAATTAAGTTTAATATTTTTTATAAACTAAAATCAGGCTATTGTATAATACTGTTTATAATCTACTATAAAAAATCCCAACCAATAGTTAATTTCATAGTGTGAAAAAAATGCATTAGACGTAGACATAGGTTGGGTGGAGCGGAAGGTAACCCAACATATATCAGGATGTTGGGTTACGCAAAGCCTCCACCCAACCTACAATTTTTTTGCAACATTTTAGGCAAGAGGGTCCACTACAAGACTACCGATATTTTTTCAGAAATCAAATATAATTCCTATATTTCTCTCTCTGGCGTTAATACTTTTTAAATTTGCAAAAAGTTAGCGATCGCCTGCGGTAATGGCAAAACAATTATCATCAACAAAGCGATTGCCAATAATCCCCAAATGTCACGTCCATTATCCAATTCAGTCACATCATTCAGCGCCGGCTCATCAATCAACGGCATAAATAATAAGATAATCGCCCACAACAAAAATTCTTCCCGAACTAAAGAAAGAAATAGCAACAAGACACGAGCAATTTGACCAATTATAATTGCAGATCGTTGTCCAAACATCGCATGGATAATGTGACCTCCATCTAGTTGTCCCACGGGCATTAAGTTTAACGCCGTTACAACTAGTCCCAGAAAACCAGCAACTGCAACTGGATGCAGATCAAGGGCTGATTTTGCTGTTAACTGACTTCCCAAGGCTAACTTCGAGAGTAGCGCCAGTAAAATTGAATACTTGGGATTAAGCGCCTCAAGATTCAAAAGTCGGGTTTTTTCATTCAGAGAAACCACGTCAGAATGGGCCAAGCCCCATATTAGTAATGGCAAGGTAACAACAAAACCTGCAATTGGCCCAGCGATACTAATATCAAATAAAACTTTGCGGTTGGGAATAGGACTACGCATCTGAATAAATGCGCCAAAAGTTCCCAAGAAGAAAGGCACGGGAATAAAGTAAGGCAACGTCGAGCGAATATTGTAAAATTTAGCTGTCAAATAATGCCCAAGTTCATGAATACCCAAAATAGTCATCAGTCCTAAAGCATAGGGCAATCCTTTGAATAGGACATCTGGGTTAGATAGAAGGTTGAACAAAGAGCCAAATTTCCAGATAGGCCCAAGAGAAACACCAGCATTTTCCACTCCTACCAAGGTAGTAGTTACCAAAGTAGCTACTAGTAGCAGAAGCGCTAATCCTGGTCGAGTTAAACGTTCCTGGTCGCGTTGTGGTGTATTTCTCTCTTTAGCAGCTTGAGTGTTAGGAACCAGCACAAAGAAAGGTTTGTCATTTAAACCTTCTTGAAAGATCAGCACGAAGCGATCGCCAAATTGTGCTTCAATATTAGTCTTAATCTGCTGGTAGGCATTGCTGGCTTTAGTTCGCAACTGACCACGGCAAATTACAGCTTGTGGTCGATATTCAATATTTTGAACGTAGTATACAGACCAAGGAAAACAATTTCGCAGTTGAGTTTCTTCCGTTAGCTCGATGGGACGCACTATTGGTTCTGCGGGAGGCTCGATAGTCGGCTGTGATGCAGAGGCTTGGGCTGGGGCTTCGGTCTGTGTATCTCTTGGCGCTTGACGCCCCCATTGAAACAACGTCCAGTACAATACAGTGGAGACAAATAACGACGAAATAATCAGCGCTGGTGGCGGAGCTTGTTTGGCCCCATACATCAGCGTCCATCCACTCAACAAAAATGCTGGTGTCATTAAAACCAGCCATAACAACCATACTGGCGTCCGGGTGATTTGAGCGACGCTGTGCTGCACCATTAGATAAGTAGCTAGCCCCAGTAGGAGGATAAACAAAAACCAAAATTCCATATTATCTTCAGTAATTTGGACAAAACGCCCCACCAGTAGCTTCAGCACCATAGCATTAACTACAAGGCAGACTTCAAACCCCAATTTTATTCACAACGGTTAACAGCGCTGGTTAACGCTGAAGTTGCAATTCTTCAGAATTTCCACACTGTAACAAAATTATCCACAACTCCTGAATTTCGGTTCTTTTATAATGTGCCCTTTACCTCAAGTGCCAAGTCATAGAACTAAGCCACCACGGGCTGTCTTCCCTGACGAAGTTCCTAGCGGAGGTTTTCTGCAATCGGACTTCGCACAAGAGAGCATTTTTGCCTTTCCACCCAATCGGGACACATTAGGAGGAACCTCTTATCTTATTGTAAGAAATGAAGGCAATATCCTCATAGATTGCCCTGCCTTAGACCAAACAAATCAAGATTTTTTAAGAGTGCATGGAGGCGTGCGTTGGTTATTTATCACCCATCGAGGCGCTATTGGCAAGACAGCTGAAATTCAGCAAATCTTTGGCTGCGAGGTGCTGATTCAAGAGCAAGAAGCTTATTTATTACCAGGGTTAACCGTAACTACCTTTAGGCAGAAATTTACTCTTGATGCCGCAATACAAGTGATTTGGACATCAGGACATTCTCCTGGTTCATCTTGCCTCTATTACACTGAGCTTGGAGGTATATTGTTTTCTGGTCGCCATTTAGTCCCTAACCAACAGGGTCAACCAGTACCATTACGGACAGCGAAAACCTTTCACTGGCCTAGGCAAATTCAGAGTCTTCGATTCTTGTTAGAAACTTTTACATCGGAAACTCTTTGCTACATATGTCCGGGAGCTAATACAGGCTTTCTCAGAGGTAAGCGATTCATAGATCAAGCTTATCAACACCTCGCCTCTCTGGATTTACCCAAAATCCTTGGTAGGCACAATTCATGAATTCTGCCTACGTAATTTTAACTCCTATGTCTAATGGTAAGGGAATGACTGAATTGACTGGGAACAAGGTGAACTCCTTACTCCTAACTTTTGTACAGACGCGATTAATCGCGTCTCTCCTAACTCCTGTACAGACGCGATTAATCGCCTCTCTCCTAACTTTTTACGCCTTTCCCGCCATCACCGAGTTTTTAACCAAAAGTTCCACTGCTGCTTGATATTGCAAATCCGCTTCGGTGCCAATCTGTTCGCGGTTAATGGCTGCTTGGGAAATCACTTTATCTGGCTTAATACCTAATTTGTTAATATCCCGATGTTGAGGAGTTTCATACTTAGCAATTGTCACTGCCAAGCCTGAACCATCTGATAATTCAAATAAGGATTGAATTAAGCCTTTGCCAAAGGTGGTTTCACCTACCAACTTGGCGCGATCGTTATCTTGGAGTGCGCCGGCGAGAATCTCGCTGGCACTGGCTGTTCCTTGATTGACTAAAATCACCAGAGGATCCTTTGTCAGGGCTGGACCAAAGGCTTCAAAACTACCCTGAATGCCTTGTCGGTTAACAGTGTAGACGATGGTGCCGGAGTCTAACCACAAACGGGCGATTTCAATTCCTGATTGCAAGAGTCCTCCAGGATTATTTCGCAAATCCAGAATGTAGGCAGCAGCGCCTTTTTTTTCTAGACTAGAAATAGCGTGTGCCAATTCCGTTGAAGCGTTGGCATTGAATTGAGTCAGTCTAAGGTAGCCGATGGCTGTACCTTCAGTGGAAACACGTAATTCGGAAACCACAGGGTTAAGAGCAATGCGATCGCGTGTAAGTCTAATTTCCCTTTCTGCCTCTCCGTCGCGTTCGATCAAAAGAGTAACAAGGCTGCCACTAGTGCCGCGCATTTTGGTCGCAGCTTGATCAAGGGTGAGATTTTTTGTAGAAACGCCTTCAATTTTGAGAATGCGATCGCGTGGTCTAATCCCGGCTTTATCTGCTGGTGAACCGGCTATGGGAGCCACTACTTCCAACTTTCCAGTCTCAGGATTCAAGGCAATTTGCAATCCTACCCCAGTCAGTTCCCCAGAAGTATTGACCTGCAAGCTGCGGTACTGTTCTGGATCTAAAAAGCGGGTAAAAGGATCATCGAGGCTCTTAAGCATCGTCCCAATTGCCATATAACTGGCATTTGAGTCCGTGAGCGGCTTCTCCAGAACCTTTTGCCGCACAGCTGCCCAGTTTTGATGATTAAACGTCTCATCTAGATAAGTGCGATTAACAATTCGCCAAACTTCCGAAACCAGCTTTTGTTCCGTTGTCAAAGCGACCGCCGGCTCGGTGAGCGTACCCAACGCCAACCAAAACGCCATTAACAATGAAAATCCAACCCGAAAGACTTGTTTATTCATGAACCCCATTATCAATTTCACCTCAACCCAAATTGCCTAGAAATGCCCACTTCCCCTGTTGTTGATGAAATCTATCTCTCGATTATGTTACTTTTTTTATAGAAGTGGTGCATTTTTCTCATCTAGTTGTTCAGTCAACTGAGGTATCGTATCCACTCACCAAAGGATAAAATCTACTTTGTGTCCACCATTTTCTGTGTAGGGGCGTAAAGAGATCGCAATATATTCCATCTTTACAGAGTGTAAAGTTTCTGAAGTCTCTTAGCACGCCAAAAGCTGACAAGCTTTCCAAAAAAAACTCACCTTTACGAAAATCCCAAAATTGCTAATTGGGAGAGAAGTCTGAGCGAAGGCTTCTGCCGATTCAGAACTTCGAGATTTATCAACCGCAACCGATTCTTAGGGACTTGAGATTGTATGGCCAACGTTTACGACTGGTTTGAGGAACGCCTAGAAATTGAGGCGCTCGCTGAAGATGTCACTAGCAAGTACGTCCCTCCCCACGTCAATATTTTTTACTGCCTGGGTGGAATTACCCTGGTTTGCTTTCTCATCCAGTTTGCCACTGGATTTGCCATGACCTTCTACTATAGACCAACAGTAGCTGAAGCTTTCTCCTCAGTGCAGTACATCATGACTGAAGTAAACTTCGGTTGGCTAATTCGCTCCATCCATCGTTGGTCTGCCAGCATGATGGTATTGATGATGATTTTGCACACCTTCCGGGTTTACCTGACTGGTGGTTTCAAAAAGCCCCGCGAATTGACCTGGATAAGTGGTGTCATCCTGGCTGTGATTACCGTTTCCTTTGGAGTCACCGGCTATTCCCTACCTTGGGATCAAATTGGCTACTGGGCTGTGAAAATCGTTAGCGGCGTACCAGAAGCAATTCCCGTGGTTGGCGTTCTCATCTCCGACCTGCTGCGTGGCGGTTCGAGTGTTGGTCAAGCAACACTAACTCGTTACTACAGCGCCCACACCTTTGTACTGCCTTGGTTGATTGCAGTCTTCATGCTGTTTCACTTCTTGATGATCCGCAAGCAAGGCATTTCCGGTCCTTTGTAATATCAGCCATTAGTGAAAGGCAATATTTCTCAGTTTTCAGATCAAGACTAGAGTTGCCTAGTAGCTGATAGCTTTCACAAATGCTTTAATTTAACTTAAGCAGGAGAGCATATTTCAAAATGTCAACACAAAAAAAACCTAATCTGAGCGATCCTCAGTTAAGAGCCAAACTCGCTAAAGGCATGGGTCACAACTACTATGGTGAACCCGCTTGGCCTAATGACCTACTTTACGTGTTTCCTATCGTGATCATGGGTTCCTTCGCTGCAATTGTGGCTCTAGCTGTGCTAGATCCGGCGATGAACGGTGAACCAGCAAATCCTTTCGCCACACCATTGGAAATTTTGCCGGAGTGGTACTTGTATCCAGTCTTCCAACTTTTGCGATCGCTCCCTAACAAACTTTTAGGAGTGTTAGCAATGGGTTCAGTACCAGTCGGACTGATTCTCATTCCCTTTATTGAGAACGTCAATAAGTTCCAAAACCCCTTCCGTCGTCCAGTTGCAACCACAGTATTCCTCGTTGGTACCCTTGTCACCCTGTGGCTCGGTATTGGTGCTGCCTTGCCATTGGATAAATCTTTGACCTTGGGACTATTCTAAATTAGTCACCAGGAAGTGCTTTGACGCCTGTGAGTTTCAAGAGCAGATGCAGATGTGCTTTTGAAACCAATCAACAGGCGTCAATTTTCATAGTTGAGATTGCATCTGGGATTTTAAGTTTTGGATGGAAAAGCTATTCCCAAGTCTCAAATCACCAAAAGTCAACAAATACAAACATTTTTCACTTACTTAACGTAAGTTGCTAGTTACAACCCTCGAAATGCCAAAATCGATGATGTTTTGTATTTTGGTAAACAGAATATCTCAATTAAGATTTTTCTATATCAGAGAAATTTTGCACTATTGGCAAAATTTAATAACTAGCAACTTGGGTTTACTTATATTTAACTCACAGTTAATGTTTAGCATAGTGCAGCAAGACCATCTGACGGTTAAGAGCGAACTCAGTCTCCTAAACCAGGTGCAAGAATGGTTCGAGCAATTTTGTCTGCAACATTTGTCTCAACTTGGCTGGTCAAAAACCCAACTTGATCGCCTCAATTTAGCATTAGCAGAAGGCTTTACCAACGCTGTTCGTCATGCTCATCATGCTTTACCCCCGGAAACAACCATTGAGATTAACGTTTATCTCTGGATTGACCGACTAGAGATTAGAATTTGGGATTATGGAAAACCTTTCAATCCTGATGCGATCGCAGAGCCAGAGCCAGGTACACTGCAAGTAGGCGGGTATGGATGGTTTCTCCTGCGGCGGTTAGCTGACCGTGTTGTATACGAACGTGGTGCAGATGGGAGAAATTGCCTGCTCATCGTCAAATACTCTGTAGAAGCACAAACGTAAAACTGAAGCAGTCAAGGGTTGGAAGCTGCTCGGTAATATTTCTGTAAATATCAGCAGATGTCTGGATTATTACCTAGATTTTACCCAAACCATGCCTTTCTTACTATAAAATAAATCAGCTTGGGACAATATAAAAAATGAAGCTAAAAATAGAGGTATTTAGTGCTAGTGAATTAGTAAAAGAATGGGGACGGCGAATAAATACGAGAGCGGCTTACCCCCATAAATAAATTTAGGGGCTTGCACGCCGCGACTTATTTGGTCAAAAAGCGGTGCGATCGCGCCCTGACCGCGAGTGTTGTAAATATTTATTGATTATATATCCATATATATCCAAGTGTGGTAATATAGGTAGATAAAATTTAAATATCATCAAGAAAGGTAGTCCCAGCGGCCTTTGGTTTAGCGATAGAGGGTATTGCAGTTTACCCATTCCGAGTAACACCGGGAAAAGTAGCGATTTAGGACATTTGTCTATAAAGTTATTAACTGTAAATCATCTAATATGGCTATCACTAGAGCGACAAAAAACCTAAAATTAGGTGATAAAGTTAAGAAAAAAACTAACCATGTCTTCGTGTTTTTAGAAATTTTTGCCCAGGAAGGTGGTATTCAATCATATATAAAAGATATTTTTCGCGCCTATGTGGGATTGAGGCAAGGTTACAAAGCGGAAGTATTTTTGCTACGAGATAATCCTGATAGCTTAAATCCGTTTGAAGAGGAGAACTTAAAATTTCATTACTTTAAAAATCAGTCTCCCGATTTAGGAAGACTGCAAATGGTAGCCGCTTTACTTAAGTGTTTGTTGCAAAGCCGTCCGCAGCAAGTTTTCTGCGGTCATATTAACTTAGCAGTATTAGTACAAATTCTTTGTCAGCCCTTAGGGATTCCTTACACCGTGCTAACTTACGGCAAAGAAGTTTGGGAACCGCTCAAAAATCAAGAACATCGCGCCCTGACATCAGCAGCTGGAATTTGGGCAATTAGTCGCTACAGCCGCGATCGCACTTGTCTTGCTAATAGTCTAAACCCGAAAATGGTAGAGATGATGCCTTGTGCAATTGATGGGGATAAATTTACTCCTGGTTCCAAACAGCCAGAATTAGCAAAGAAGTATGGCTTAACTGGTGCTAAAGTGTTAATGACAGTAGCGCGGTTATGGTCAGGGGATATTTACAAGGGTGTAGATGTCACGATTCGGGCATTACCACAAATCGCTCAAGTTTTCCCAGAAGTGAAATATTTGGTAATTGGTCGTGGTGATGACCAACCGCGATTAGCTAAACTGGCAAAAAATTTAGGTGTGAGCGATCGCGTCGTATTTGCTGGTTTCGTTGCGACAGAAGAATTAATCGAACATTACCGCCTTGCTGATGCCTATATTATGCCTTCGCAAGAAGGCTTTGGCATTGTTTATCTGGAAGCAATGGCTTGTGGAATACCTGTATTATCCGGTGACGATGATGGCTCTGCTGATCCCTTGCAGGATGGTAAACTGGGATGGCGAGTACCACACCGCAATCCTAATGCTGTAGCAGCAGCTTGTATAGAAATGCTTCAAGGGGATGACCAGCGATGTGATGGAGAGTGGGTACGAGAACAGGCGATCGCGCTGTTTGGCCTAGATGCCTTCCAACAGCAGTTGCAAAAAATACTTCTATCCTCAGTAATCAAGTCAAAATGACAAATGACAAATGACCAATGAGTAAAATCGCTATCCTAGAAGGAGAGCAGGACGACATTTAAAAAATGAGCTTTAAGTCATTTCAATTGAATCTTTTAAATCTCCGCCCTTGGCTCACCCTGCTGGCAGTTATTTGGTTACTGGCATCACTGGGCTTGGGTTGGTTGGTTAATTCGTTGCTAATTATTTTCGGGTTGCTGTTTTTGGCACCCATTGTGGCTTTTTTTGGCTTTCGTTGGTGGCTGCAACGCAACTTGATTGCTGATCAGTGTCCCGTCTGTCGATATGAATTTACAGGTTTAAATAACAGTCAGTTGCAATGTCCTAACTGTGGAGAGTCACTGTTAGTCCAAAATAGTCATTTTCAGCGCTTGACACCAGAAGGCACAATTGATGTGACTGCTGTCGAAGTTCCAGCCCAATCACTGGAAGATTAGTCATTAGCAAAGAACAAATATTTCTCTACCAGAGGCTACGCCAAGGGCAACGTCTCACAGTGAGCCCTTCTCTACGAGACGCTGCGCGAACGGCAAGCTCAGGGTAATACCTGTCGAACTGCTCAGTACAACTGACTTATAATTATTTATTTTTTTGCGAGATTGAGAGCGTGTAGCTATACTCTTGTTTGGATAGTTCGCCCACATGCAGCGAGTATCTTCCTGCCTGCCAGAAACCAGAAAGTTCTGACTTGCCTCCAGAGTAACTATCTGCTAGTACACAAAAGCGCCCCCCAGGTCCGTCAATCAACAGCGTTGGCTTCCCTTGACTCTCTACTGTTAATCGCAAATAAGGTAGTGACTCTGTAACCTGAATAACTTGATTGGGTTCAGCGCTAATATTGCCACAATTACTTTTGACAGTTCCGCCAGACTTTCCGTTCAAAACCAGTGGATCTGGTTGTAAATTCTGATGAATTTGGATTGTTGGTGTCTGTGCTAAATTAGCCTCAGTAAAAACCAAACTCATCGCCAAAGCTGTGGGAAGAATTGCAAGTAGCCTAAGCGTCTTCATTTTAATTAATGCTCCAGATTTTTTTAGAGCAATATTGTTATGCAGTAGTGATTTAATAGACGACAGCAATCCGTCTTGGTTCCAAAAGCCGCTGTATAAAGCAATACCATTTATTCAGGATTGGTTGTGAAGATTTAATGGGTTGTAGAAACCATCAATCGTGCAAATTATCTATATTAGGTGGCACTTCTGTACCAAAATATTTCACCCTACTAAGACTTATGCATTCAAAACCTGAAACCTCGATCCCCCTTAAAAAGGGGGAGATATGAAAGAGCCAACTTTATTAATTAAAGGGATTGGGGGATCTCTTATGCGTAAATCCTACCTAGATTCCGCACTTGAATCCATAACAAGCTAGTATTCTAAAAATCATCATAATAAATTTTATTTGTCCAGAAAGTTCTTGCACGCACAGACATTAGCTAAAATCACTAAGACAACCACCAAAAATAGAATTTGGTTGGTCTGTTGTTGAACAAGTGACTTAGCTGAGGGATAAAAAATTGATGAATCCTCAACCTGAAGAAGACTTACAGCGTCGCCTCAATAAGCTAGAGGCAGAGATTAATTCCCCACCGGGGGTAGTTCCACAACCACAAGAACAAAAACAAACGCCTCAGTCTGTTTTTGGGAACTTGAACTTGCAACTGGAGCGATTTCAGATTTGGTTTAAGAGCTTATCTGGGGCGAAAAAGCTGATAGTTTCGGGTGTGACGGTGCTAGTGGGCTTGGCGATGCTGCAAACAGTGTTTAAACTGGTTGCATCTGTAATCACTCTGGCACTTTTGGCAGCGTTAGTGTATGTTGGATACAAATTTTTTGTCTCTAGTAGCTTTCAACGTAAGCAATAAGTTGATATGCATTTGCTTTGCACTCTGCCCGGAGTCATGAAAGTCAGGAGCCAGAATACAAAAGGCTCCTGACTTATAACTCCTAAATTCTATTTCAATATGCTTTTCTTTTTGCCGATTAGCTTAGTCTATTTTAATTGTGCCGATCGCGGCGTAGAAATAATATCAAAGGGAATTATGCGATGACGACACCAACTGTCAGGAGAACTAATAATCAATCTGGTCAGTCAAAAGAACCGGAAAAAGCCAAATCGCTGTTGCTAGCAGGTAGGCGGTTTGCTGCTTGGGCGGCTGAAATCACACTAGTAGTTGCCAGTGGGTTGATTCCCTTTGGTATTGGTGTCTATGCCAATTCTCGAAGCGATCTGAATCGAGTGCCGCTTAACCCCGTGCTGATAGTAACCCAAAGAGCGATCGCCAGACCCCTGGCTCTGCCTGTGAGCTATGGCATCCCTAACGTTGCATGGCCGACTAATATTTTATGGACAATCGCCCTGTTAGCGCCTGTAACTCTCTCGTGGTGGCAATTATATTTACTAGCTAAGACTGGTAGCACAATTCCTAAACGTTGGTTAAAAGTGCGGGTTGTGAACGAGCAAGGGAAGCCGCCCGGATTGGGGGCAGTTGTGATTAGAGAAGGCGTTGGGCGTTGGACTGTACCAATTTCCATCGCTTATCTGCTGTGGCGCTACAGCTTTGCTTTTCCGAATTTAGGATTATTCACATTTTTGTCTTTGTTAATGATTGTGGGTGAAGGGATAGGCTTACCGTCGCGCCGGGGGCGTCGCGCACTGCATGATCAACTTGCAGGTACTTATACAATAGATGGACTCTTACTTAGAAACAGACAAGCTCAGTCTGCTGGCGGTAATGATCAAGCAGAAGAATGGCAGGAGGGAGATGAAGAATTAGCGGCAGCCCAAACCAATCAGTCGCCGAATCTGTGGCGGCGGATACAGCAAAATCCTAATCTAATTTTGTTTGGGGTAGGGCTGACGAGCATGACTGCTGTGTTAGCAACTTTAATTGGCACTCAAGTTTATATCCAAATTCAACAATCCCAGCGAGCAACTAAGCAAATCAACAGCCAACAGTTCCTCGAACTTATCAAACCATTGAGTCCCAACTCTGGGGCGACTAATGAACAACGCCAAAGTGCAATTCTGGCTATTGGTGGTCTTAATGACCCACAGTCTATTAAATTTCTGGCGGATCTCTTGGTTAGCGAAACCAACCCCAGCCTCCTGGATACAATTCAACAAGCTTTGACAACTGTCGGGCCTCAAGCCATCCCGGAACTAAAAAATAAGAATCAGTTTTTGGTTAGCGAATTGGAGTCTGTGGGTAGCACTGCAACCGAAGAACGGGAATTGCGGCAAGGGCGACTACAAAGAAATCAGGGGACGATCAACAAGATTCTCTCTGTTTACAGTGGTAAAACCGATGGCGTTGACCTTAGTAGCATCCAATTAGGTCAAAGCGGTACTCCAGGAAGTTCCTTTTTCAACTTGGTGCTAGACAATATTGATTTATCAGGAGTTAAGTTAAAATCTGCAAATCTTAACCAAGCCAGTTTAAAGGGTAGCCGCTTTCGGGGCGTGGGTGAAGATGGACGCTGGGATACTTATGACGATGCGATCGCTGATTTAAGCCAAGCTCAGTTGCAGCAAGCCAATCTTACTGATGCTAACCTCAGTCGCGTCTTGATGAACCGTACCGATTTGAGCCGCGCCACTCTCAACAAAGCCAACTTATCCAACGCGCGTCTATTTGAGGCTAAACTCAACAGCACCCAACTAGTAGGAGCCAATCTGCAAAACGCAGTTTTGGAAAAAGCCAGCTTAACTGGAGCAGATTTAGGCGACGCCAACTTGAACGAAGCCAATCTGTACGCGGCGCGTTTAGGTCGTGTCAGTGCTATAGGAACACAATTATCCTTTGCCAACTTAACTAACACTGATTGGCAAGGGGCAGATTTATCAGGAGCCTATTTGGATCGTGCTAATCTCAGTAATGCTAACTTGAGCGCCACTCGTCTAACTGGTGCTGTTTTGCGTTCTGCCCAGATGGAAAACGTTAACTTGCAAAATGCCGATCTGAGTTTTGCAGATTTACGGGGAGCGAATGTCGCCGGAGCAGATTTTAAGGGGGCAATTCTCGCCCCTAGCAAACAAGATCCAGCAGATCAATTTGTCCAAACCCCAGATTTAGGCTCAGTATCTGCCGTAGTCCAAGGGGTTGATTTTTCTCAAGCCAAAAATTTAGATTCCAAGCAATTAGCATACATTTGTACTCAAGGAGGCATTCATCCGCGTTGCCCGTAGAATTGAGAGGGGGAGCAGGGGGACAAGGGAGACAAGGAGAATAACCAATGCCCAATGCCCAATGCCCAATGACAAATGACAAATGACAAATGACAAATTGGTGTGAGGAGTTCGGTTATGAAGTATATTCAATATTTGGTTTCAGTTTTAGGGGCTGGCTTGGTCTTGAGTCTGGCGAGTACTAAACCAGTGCAAGCTCAAGTAGCCTATGGCAGTTATATCGGTATAGGCCCCGCTATTGGTATTACCGATGGTATCCAACTCGGAGGGGTGATAGCGGGACGCTACAAGCTTTTGGAAGCACCAATTTCACTCCGCGCCCAAGTGTTAATTGGTAATAATACGGCAGTTGT
>NZ_JBTYKD010000120.1:0-16334 GCF_054880495.1 Nostoc sp. | reverse complement strand
ATTTCATCATCATCATCATCGCCATCTCTATGGGTTGTGTCGAGTCCCAGGGCTGCTGCCGAAATTACCACAGCTGCTAGGAGGGCTTCTCCGTCCACTTCATCAACAACACTGAGTCCGGCATTATCAGATAAATCCTGTTTCCAGAGCGTAATAGTCGATGCATCCTGGCTTGCATTGCTACCAAAAACCCCTTGTAGTGTGAACCCTGACATAATTGATCTTTGTTTTTAACGACCCATCAATCATAGGAGACGCGATCGCGTTTTCCCCAAATATCCCTCTGGGGATTCTTTTTAACCAAGAGAAGAATCGTGTAATTCCGATCCGAGAAGCAATTGGGGTTGAAAAACTTTGCTATAACTTCTGAGGGGTCAAAATACGATTTACCCAAGAAACAATTAGCTAAATTGGAGAAGAATAAAAAGCGTAAGCAACGTAAACTAGCTTTATCCGGTAAATAATTCACCTCGCATCACAGTTAGCGCTTGTCCGCCGAGAAAGACGCGATCGCCTCCTGTATAGCGCACTTTTACCACCCCACCGCGACTGGATGCCTGATAAGCTAAAAATTCATCTTTGTGCAAGCGATCGCGCCAGAAGGCAGCAAGGCAACAATGGGCAGCCCCAGTTACAGGGTCTTCATCAATACCTACTCCTGGTGCAAAGAAGCGAGAGACGAAATCATATTGGGAATCAGATTGTGTAAGGCTGGTGACAATGACATCAGAAACAGGCAACGTTTTTAATAGTTGAAAATTCGGCTGTATTTGCCGCACCAAGTCTTCCAATTCCAATTCCACTAAATAACCTAGCGAATTCTGCAAGACAGATTTGTATGGTACACCCAAAGCAACCTTGAGTTCTGGAGGAGCGATCGTTGCTTGTGAGTGATTCACAGGAAAATCTAACTCAATCCACTCACCTTGCAACTTAGCAATCAGCACTCCGCTTTTGGTATAGAAACGTGCAACTTCATCAGGTGACAGATGTCCCTCTGACCAAAGTACATGGGCACTAGCTAAAGTCGCATGACCACAAAGCGGTACTTCCACCGTTGGCGTAAACCAACGCAGATTAAAGCCATCATCCTGTCTAATGAGAAAAGCCGTCTCAGATAAATTCATTTCCTGCGCTACGTTCTGCATCCAACGTTCGTCTTGGGGAGTAAGCAAAACACAGACAGCAGCAGGATTACCTGCAAAAAGTGTATTGGTAAAAGCATCAACTTGAGTAATGATTTGTCCCACTAGAGTCACCTTGAAAGTTAGACAGTAATATAGCGGTTCTCGACCCTTGTGAGGTACAATAACCCCACCCCGAAACCCCTAAGAGCAAGCGAGGAGGGGGCTATGATCTACCTCATCTGATTAGGAAACGCTATATATTTATCAGAAGTGCGTTAATGCTTAACTGAACTGTATTGATTTATAAATTAGTAATACAATCTGCAAAAACTAGAGTCAATGTTAAAGCAAAACGGAAACATGAGGATAAAAATCTTCAGAAGCATCTTTGGTGCTGTCAACTTAGCGGTAATTACTGGAGGATTAGTTAGTTGTACTGTTAAAGTACCGCAGCCAGTTGCTCCACCTGAGCAACAAAAACCAGTCTTACAACCTACGCAACAGCCTAAGCAGGTAAAGCAAAATGATAAAAATGGTGACGACAAAAATGGCGATCGCAAGGATGATAAAAAAGATGACGATAAAGAAGATAACGACTAAATAAAGGCAAAACTATCACCTTTTCTTTGAGTTTCCATTTATGCTGATCCAACAAACTTCTATTTCCCTAATCGATACTTTACGCCTTCGACGGCAAGAACTAGCCAACCTGATTGATTTTCCAGCAATTCTGTGGTCAGGTAGCAATAGTCCGCGCAACTTTCCCGCAAATCCCTTTCCGTTTCGCGCTAGCAGTCATTTCCTCTATTTTGCCGGATTGCCATTATCAAACGCGGCAATTCGTTTAGAAGCGGGCAAGCTAGAACTATTCATCGACGATCCATCACCCAGCAGTGCCCTTTGGCATGGAGAAATGGCAACGCGCGAAGAAATAGCCCAGAAGATTGGAGCGGATGTGGCTCGACCAATGGCAGAATTAGAGTCTTGGGTAGAAGATGCCGCCACAATTGCTATACAAGATGCTGTTACTTGGACACAGCAGACGCAGCTATTAAATAGATGGATTTTACCACAAAGTCCTCCCGAAGGAATTGATTTAGAGTTAGCCAAGGCGATCGTTACTATCCGCCTCACTCATGATCAAGCTGGATTAACCGAGTTGCGAAAAGCTGCGGTTGTGACTGTTGAAGCACACAAAGCTGGGATGGCTGCAACACCTCAAGCGAAACTAGAAGCAGAAGTTCGTGCAGCGATGGAAGGGGTAATTATTGCCCACAATATGACCACTTCCTACAACAGTATTGTCACGGTTCACGGTGAAGTTTTGCATAACGAGCAGTATCACCACCCTCTACAACCAGGAGATTTACTGCTTGCGGATGTTGGCGCTGAAACCCAGATGGGTTGGGCAGGTGACGTCACGCGCACATGGCCGGTTTCCGGTAAATTTTCATCAACCCAGAGAGATATTTATAATATCGTATTGGCAGCCCATGATGCTTGCATTGCCAAAATACATCCTGGTGTAGAGTATGGGGATATTCATTTGCTAGCTGCTACGGTGATCGCTGAAGGTTTAGTAGAGTTAGGCATTTTACAAGGAAATCCCCAAGATTTAGTAGAAATAGATGCTCACGCGCTATTTTTCCCTCATGGTATCGGTCATCTACTGGGTTTAGATGTCCATGATCTGGAAGATTTGGGCGATTTGGCAGGGTATGAAGAGGGACGTGAAAGGAGCGATCGCTTTGGCTTAGGCTACCTGCGGTTGAATCGTCCTTTGCGTCCAGGAATGTTAGTTACAATTGAACCTGGTTTTTATCAAGTACCAGCAATTTTAAATGATCCCAATCTGCGCTCAAAATATCATAATGTCGTGAATTGGCAGCGTTTATCTGAATTTGCTGATGTGCGCGGAATCCGCATCGAAGATGATGTTTTAGTTACAACAGCAGGTAGCGAAGTTTTAACAGCCGCATTACCAAATAGTACCAGTGCTGTGGAAGATTTAGTGAGTTGTTAAAAAATAAGTAGGCAAACATAATTAATTACACAATGTCATTGCCAATGCAGCGTACTCCTTTAGAGAACCCGTTCGCTACCCGTCTCCTGACGCAGATGGCTAGCGAAATGAAGCAATTCGCTTGCGGCTGGGATTGCAACTCTTGGAGCTAACAGCCAGATCCATAACTAGGGTACATCAAGTGCTTCGGCGTAGCCCGTCGTAGACATCGCCTTTTTGGAGTACTAACTAGCGTATGTCAGATGCGATTCTCCTTTGGAGACGCTACGCGATCGCCGGCTATTACAGCAGTTTTCATGTATTTTAACCACATCTGTCGTAGGGGCACAGCATGCTGTGCCCCTACCGCGTGGTCTATTTACCTGAAAAATGCCACACACGCATTAGCAGATGACCAAAGAACTGCACTGAGCAACCTTAAATATGCACGGCAACTAGGAATATGGTTTCATCGGGTTAATACCAAAGATCCCGATTTTCATCCTGGCTCTTTTGTTCCACCTCAAAACCCAGCAGTCGAAACCCAAGCACTAAAACTTGAATTAGAACAGCTGCGTGCAGAGTTACAAGCCAGCCGCACAGCCGCAGAACTAGCACAAATTACTGCCCAACAAGAAGCACAGCGCCGCATATCCGCGGAAGAATTAGCTAAAGAAGCCGAGGCACAAAAACAAGCTGCCTTAAATCACCTTGTAATTATTCAAACCACAGCAGAAAGTCAGTCTGCACAAACAATTCAAGAAACCATCCAGCTTTCCCAGCAGGCAGGAGAAAATATTGACTTAGATGAACGCGAAACTCGTCGGCTCATCGATGCCCAACTTCGTGCAGCTAGTTGGGAGGTAGATTCGGAACAGCTTACTTATAGTAACGGTATCCGTCCGCAAAAAGGGAAGAATTTAGCGATCGCACAATGGCCCACAGATGATGGACGTGCTGACTATGTTTTATTTGTGGGAATCCAGGTAGTCGCTGTAGTCGAAGCCAAGCGTTACAGTCGCGGCTACAAAATTAAAGGTAATGAAATATTACCCGGTGGCCCTTGGGGTGAATATCAAGTCCCCTTTGTCTTTGCTACTAACGGACGCGAATTCTTGCGACAGTTGCAAACCAAAAGCGGTATTTGGTTCTGTGACTTACGCCGTCCTGACAACATCCGCCGTCCTCTCAACACTTGGTACAAGCCTGAAGGTTTTATTGATGCCCTCAACCAAGATGTAGATAAGGCACACCAATTACTTGCCCAAGAAGATTTTACATATAATCTGCTACTGCGCGATTACCAGATTAAAGCTATTAAAGCAGTGGAAGCGCGATTGGCAGAAGGTGCAAGGGAACTGTTATTGGCAATGGCAACGGGGACAGGGAAAACTAAAACCTGCATTGCCCTGGTTTATCGTCTCCTCAAAACCAAACGTTTTCGCCGCGTTTTGTTCCTGGTAGACCGCACCGCATTGGGAGAACAAGCCACCAATGTTTTTAAAGAAACGCGGATGGAGAATCTGCAAACCTTCGCTGATATCTTTGGTATTAAAGAACTTGGTGACTCGATACCAGATAGAGATACAAAAGTCCAAATTGATACTGTGCAAGCATTTGTTAAACGCATTCTCTACCCAAGTGATAACACTCCTATTCCCACAGCAGATCAATATGATTGCATTGTTGTGGATGAATGTCACAGAGGATATTTACTAGATAGAGAGTTAAGCGATACAGAGATTACCTTTCGTGACTTTAACGATTACATCTCCAAATATCGCCGTGTCCTCGACCATTTTGATGCTGTAAAAATTGGACTTACTGCCACGCCAGCACTGCACACCACCCAAATATTTGGTGAACCTGTTTACACCTACAGTTACAAAGAAGCAGTCATTGATGGCTACCTCATCGACTGCGAACCACCAATTCGCATTACTACTGCCCTCTCAGAAGATGGCATAATGTGGCAAGCTGGGGAAGCAATGGAATATTATGACCCCATCACAGGCAGAATCGATTTAGTCCATGCCCCGGATGAAGTCAAAATTGAGGTAGCGCAATTTAATCGCCGGGTTGTTACCGAAGAATTTAATCGGGTAATCTGTAAATTTTTAGCAGAAAATATTGACCCCTCACTGCCAGGAAAAACCTTAATATTTTGTGTGACTGATAATCATGCTGATAGGAATGATGCTAATGAAGGAAGTCCGCGTGTTGACCAAGGGGAGTCGGGACGGTGGCGCTGCTTTACGCGGGAGGAAATTACTAAACGCGGCGAAAATCTAGATATTACTTGGCTGCGGGATGAAAGTTTGCAGTCGGGGGATAATTTACCGGAACCTGATATCATTGCAGCCGCTATTATGACGAAATTACAAACAGCGATCGCGGAGATGGAGGCGTTGACGGCGTTGCTGTCAGGGGAAGAAGAAACCGAGGAAGGTGCAGCACTTTTAGAATAAAAGCAAACCCACAGTAATCAATTGTTATGACCCAAGCCTTACCAAAAATAGTTACCTTTGACGAATTTATTACCTGGTATCCTGAAAACTCTGGGGTACGCTATGAATTGCACAATGGGGAAATTGTCGAAATGTCACAGCCTACGGGGAAACATGAAAGGATAAAAGGATTTTCGGCGGCTGAATTGACTTTAGAGTTTAGAAGATTAAATCTCCCCTACTTTATTCCCAATCAAGCAATTGTAAAACCACCAGAAAGAGAATCAGGTTATTTCCCTGATGTATTAATACTAAATGACGCTGCTTTGGTTGATGAACCTTTTTGGGAAAAGTCTTCTACTGTTACTAAGGGTGCATCAATTCCTTTAGTGATTGAGGTTGTCAGTACAAATTGGCGCGATGATTATTATCTGAAACTTGCCGATTATGAAGAAATGGGTATCCCCGAATATTGGATTGTTGACTATGCAGCATTGGCGGCTAGGAAGTTTATTGGTAATCCCAAACAACCCACTTTTTCAGTCTATCAACTAATTGATGGGGAATACCAAGTTAGTCTGTTTCGGGGTAGCGATAAAATTCTATCTCCTACTTTCCCTGAGTTAAATTTAACTGCGGAACAAGTTTTTCATGCTGGTCAATAATAAGTATTAAATTTACTAAATTATCAGAGGTAGGTAGTAAAGATGAGTGCAGAACAAGAATTATTAACCAAGTGGCGTTCCCTTCCACAAGACAAATAGGAAGAAGTTTTAGATTTTGTTGAATTTCTTCGCTTGAAAACCTCTGCAAATAAAACTCCCTTGGGAGAACGTTTACGCCAAATTCGCACTCTTATTGTTGCTTCTGGTGAACCTTTATTAGATGAAGATGAAATAGAAAAACAAATTGCTAGTCGTCGTGGGGGATTACAGGAAACATAACCCGTTAGAGTAACTTTTTATTAGGAGAAAAAGACGATGGATAGTATAAAAATCAGATCCCATGTGGGTAAAGATGGGATTTTACATTTAGATATCCCCTTGGGAATAACGGATAGAGAAGTTGAAATCATGGTGATTTATCAACCAATAGAAATATCAAAGCAGCAAAAAACACCAGAAGAATTAGGCTGGCCTCCTGGTTTTTTTGAGCAAACTGCTGGTTGTTTAGCAGATGACCCAATTCAAAGATATCCCCAAGGTGAATACGAAGAACGAGAGCCGTTATTTGAATGATTTATTTGTTAGATACTAACGCTTGTATTGTTTATTTAAATCGCCCTATGTATGGCGTGAGACAAAAAATACAATCGCTGTCACCACAAGATGTTGCTGTATGTTCTGTGGTTAAAGCTGAACTATTTTATGGTGCAATGCGAAGCAACAATACTACACGCACCCTAGCTTTACAAGAAGCATTCCTAAATAATTTCGTATCATTGCCTTTTGATGATTCCGCCGCCACTATTTACGGGAGAATTCGGGCTGAGTTAGCAGCTATTGGTACGCCGATTGGCCCTTATGATTTGCAGATTGCTGCTATTGCAATGGCGAATAATTTAATCTTGGTTACGCATAATACGCGGGAATATGGTTATTTAGATTTGAATGAAATAAAAGAAATTGAAGTTTTACCAGAAGATTTAGAAAAAGACCTCGACCAAGAATTAACACGTTTTTGTAAAGATAAGGGAATCACAGTTGAGGTATTTCTAGAAGCTGCTTGGACTTTTGCTAGTGCCGATAACGCACTTTTAGAAAAAGTCACCACTGAAGCCAAGCGCCGCTACGACCAACGCAAGCGAGTTGGTCAAATTAAGCGGTTAATAACTATGTTGAGTAACTCGTCAAAGTAAGAGATGGTAAGAGGGCGATCGCTAGGTATCCGTGAGAGGGTATCTATGCATGAAGAACAGTTTGACTCGCGTTACCTACGCTTTCACAGATAACTTTCGCTGGCTTATTCAGTCTGTGATAGCAAGCAGGTAAATATATGCTTATGATAGTTGATGTAGGCAGCAGATTTGAGGATTTTCTGACCGTCAAAATTTGTGTGACTATATTCCTCTTCCATTAGAAAATCAGCCAAAATTCTTAAGTCTTTTAGTGCTTTTACCTGTATACCGAACAGTTCGGCAATACCTACATAAAGCTCATTTGCACTGAGATGCTCCCGGCTAGAGGGCAATCAGTCTTTGGATTGAGCGATCGCAAGTTATGCTTACACGGATGCCAAAATCACCGAAGACGAGACTTACAAACCAGGTAATTGCCTCACTTAATTCTGGGGTATGGCGCGATCGCTCCCGCATTCCCCAGGTAGTTGAGTATTTTTTTATTGGGAAGTCCCTTAATCAGGGAATATCTATAGATGTTACTATTTTAAGCCTTGCTAATTGGTATCGTGAAGACATAGTATTCTACCTCATGATATTTTAAATAATTCCAAATTCATGATCAAAAACGCCATAGGATTACTACTCAACGGAGTTATTGTCAGTTTAGGACTATTGCCATTATTAGCTCAAGCACAGCAGCCGGTTTCTGATACCCAAGTTGCAGCGATAGTAGAGGCGTTGCGACAGGCTGCACCGCAGATAAAAAATCCCAATGATGGACTTTACAGCCAATGGCAAGTTAAACCAGAAACCCTCAAAGGCTGGTCAAAAACTTGTCTCAAACGAGAACTAACACCGGCGCAGTTTGAAAACAGCCCTGCGATCGCCCGTCAAGTTGTATCCTGTATCATGCGCCGTGAGTTAAGCAATCAGTTGGACGCCACTAACAATAATGAAATTGCATCTGTGCGTGGCGCAGCTTGTTGGTGGATGACTGGTAACTATACAGGTTGTGAGAAAGGCTTCACTGCTGACTATGTGCAAAAAGTTGTCCGCTTTTACCAAAAACAGCGTTCAAAACCAGCAGCAACTTAATCATAAAAATGGTAAGGAACAGTGTCAGCCTCGTATTTGTCCTATCCTGGAGATGGGTAAATAGTGTTGTGGGTGAGACTGTGTTTTTCAGCGTTGTGATACCGACTTATAATCGCCAACCGATTTTAGAAAAGTGCCTCCGCGCCTTAGAGGTGCAGGAGTTGAGTCAGCCAAGTGTAGTTTCTGATTACGAGATTGTCTTGGTGGATGATGGTTCTACTGATGGTACATTGGAGTGGTTAGCAGCACACAAAGAAGAGTTTCCCCATGTGCAATGGTTTCAGCAAGACCATGCAGGGCCTGCTGCGGCTCGAAATTTGGGAGTAGAACAGGCGCTGGGAGACACAATTATCTTTATTGATAGCGATTTAGTGGTGCTGGAAAATTTCCTGCAAGCTCATGCTAATGCACTAATGCAGGGACAGGAGAAATTGGGGAGCGATCGCCTTTTCACTTACGGAGCAGTCATTAATACTTGTAATTTCGAGAACCCAACGGCTGAACCCTACAAAGTCACAGATTTTTCAGCAGCTTTTTTTGCTACCGGAAATGTCGCAATTCCCAAACATTGGCTAGAGAAAGCCGGACTTTTTGATACCAGCTTTCAGCTCTATGGCTGGGAAGATTTAGAATTAGGTGTGCGGCTGAAAAAACTAGGTTTAACACTAATTAAATGTCCAGAAGCCGTAGGATATCACTGGCATCCACCATTTAAATTAGAGCAAATTCCCCGATTAATTGACCAAGAAATTCAACGCGGACGTATGGGAGTTTTGTTTTATCAAAAGCATCCTACATGGGAAGTGCGAATGATGATTCAAATGACTTGGCTGCATCGCTTACTTTGGGGAATTCTTTCGCTCAATGGTGCGCTAAATGAGCGGACAATGGCTCCCTTCTTGCAATGGCTGATTAATTTAGGTAAACCACAATTGGCTTTAGAAATTGCCCGAATTTTCCTCAATTGGTATAACGTTAAGGGAGTCTATGAAGCCTATGCTCAAATGCAGCAAGCATCGTGATTAAAAAGTGAGGAATACAGAGTTTAGATGTAACACACAAATAAAATTACAAAATTCCTTTTCCTAATACCTTACGCTTCAAAACGAGTATCCGAGGTCTTGCTCCTGTACCTGAAAAACCTAAACCTTCGCGGAAGATTTCTGGCATATAAAATCGTGCCTCGCTATCCTTTTCCTTATCTTCGTAAATAACCCCCATTTCCTCTAGCATTCTTACTGTCGGCTGATCCATTTCAAACTGTTCTACTCCAAAAGGAATTTTTCGTTCAGAAGAGTTATATTTAGGTAGTTTGTCCTCAACCCAAGTTTTGAAAGATAGATATTCATCCTTGGCTTCTTGCACCTTCTTTTCACTGCATGGTTTAAGAGCGCGGCGAATAGCTTGAGGAGGTAAAAGACGGCTAGTAGACCACTTTTCAAATTGTACTTCTTTAGTTCTTTCTACAGTAATATCGGCTGCGTGCAACAATAAACGAACAATATCTCTCGCCTGAAGCCTACCATTAAAATCTGTCAAAGCTGCAAATATCCAGGAAGCTGTATATGCTTCTTTCGAGTTATCTGAACCTAGCCTTTTACCCCATAATTTTTCTAATCGCTCTAGAATATTCTGTTTACTTAAACTGTTAATCTCTGTTAGAGATGCATCTATTACTTGAGACTGGCTACATATCCAAAAGACTAAACGCAGAAAAGAATCTTGATCCCAAGATAGATCATAAGAAAGGTAAAGGTTTTCAAACTGTTTTAAGTTTTGAGTAATTGTATAACGCAGAAAATCACGGCGCACAAAAATTATTACCCCAAGGTTAGACTGCCTAATTTCTGATAACCTCTTTGGCAAATCATCAATCAGAGCTTTTAAGGCAATTTTTTCTTGATTGATGGATGCAATGTTTGGGAATATATCCTCTAATCCATCAAACAGAAAGATAATACGTAAACCTCTATCTTTCAAATCACGATTTATGGAGCTAAGAATATTAGGACTATGTGTTTCAGGATTCACACCTATAGCTTTTGCAATTTGACCAATCCAGAATTCTGTCCATTGTGGTTCACTCCAGTTTTCAGTTGCAATGGCTCTTTTAATTCTATCTACATATTCTGAAGGTAGAAACTCAGGAACACTATCTCCCAAAGCTGATATCACCTCGTTTCTAGCTTCATTAATCACAGTTTTGGCATTATCTTTAATGTTAGTTGATTCAAGGAAAGGAAAGATATGTGTTTTTAACTGTGATTCCTGAATCGTATTATCTATACGATTCAAAAAACTTTCCCAGTATTTAAAACGTGATAACTGTATATAGTTAAACGTTTTTCCTGCGCCTTTAGCTCCAATTGATACGACATGAGGTAATTCATCTCGAAAATTAGTAGCTAAATTCTTCAATGGTTCTGTTACTAATAAATCTTCTCCCCGCCCTTGTTCAGCATACTCATATTGCTGACATAAATCTCTGAGTCTACGAACCTCAACAATTTCTTGATGCTCTTTTGTAGATTTTGACTGTAATTCCTGCTCATTTGGTATAACCAACTGTTCTTTAGCCCACTCCTTTGCTACATTCATCACTGAAGTTGGACTTAGTTTTAATCGGGAATCTTCCCAATTGTTAATGTATAGTAATTCTTGGGCAAAATAGGTTTCTTTGATTTCCAATCTTGTAGCATATAAATTATCTTCTTCTGGCTGTGCATAAGCAGACTGAAATCTCACCAATGCATCTTCAAAGGCTGGTAAAGACTTTAGTTCTGGCATTAACATACTAATTAATAAACACGGCTCGTAATAGCTTTTATCATCAACTCTTTCTTCTGGCGGTGCAACTCTACCAATTTGCTCTAAAACAAGACTTGTACCTATGACTGATTGCTCGGTGATTGTTGTCACAAGAAAGCGCTGAATTCTAGGATCAAAAATGATGGGGCTGGATATTTCACTCAAACCCGCTCTCAAATCAATGAACACATAGTCAGCACCAACAGCCTTACCTAGACTATGAATAGCATTGCCCCATTCCCAAGCGCCATCTGGACTTCTAACCAACTGCTCTGGCAGAATAGGTGTATCTAATAGCTGATCATCATCAAGACAGGCAGGTAAAAAATAGACAGTTGACTTTCCTTCATATTTAGAAGATTTCTTAACTTCTCTGGCAAATAATGAAAGTGTTTGTTCTCTTTCAATAGGAGAATAGTGATAAACTTCAAGAAAATCAATTAAAGAAACAGATGGTTGCTGCTTTTCTGAACGATTCCAATAGGTAAGACCAGGAGCTTCTAAATCAGCATCAATAACCAATACATTAATAGACAAATCTAGTTCTTTAGCTCTATCTAGTAAGGCGAAAAGATGCGCTGCTAAATTCAATGTTCTACCTACACCACCTTTGAAAGAATAAAAGGCTATTAGATTAGGTTTTTCAGTATATGCATCTGGAAGCTTAACTTGTTTTTCTATTACATTTTTTATTTCTGAATCATTTTCAATATAAGCAATTTCTTCCCAAAATGGACGTATAGAAATATCGATTGTAGATGCTTCTTCTCCGAGAATAAATTCCACTGGTAATGTAGCGTCACCAAGATCAAGTTGTATAATAGACTGATCTTCTTGATACCAGTCGCCAAACCATTCTTTTAAGGTATTATTGGCGTTTTCTATACTCTGGTCATTTTTCAGACCAATTTCTAAGGCATCTGAGAAACAACGAATTCTTACTACTCCATCTGGTAGTTTGCTGCCATAGTAGGTTTTGCGGCAAATAGTTCTTCTGACATCAAGCCATGTTAGTAGTCTCAGAGATTTCATAGTCTTTTAAGTTCTTCATCAATCCATTTGACAATTTCTAACAATTTATTTTCTAATTCTTCATCGGTTATATCTGCTAATGAAGAGCATCCACCATATCGCCACATTTGGTTAACTTCTCCAGGAGTAAATTTTCTTTCATCATCCTTGCCACTTTTACCTTTTATAGGTTTCATAGTTAACTGTGCTGGTAATTTCAAATTGTTGCCAGCAGACAAACAATCTAGTAGCTTGTTCACATCATGTTGGCATTGAGCAATATCTATACATAAATCGGTACGATTTGTTCGTGGTTTTCCCCTTTTCATCAAAACTGCTTTCAAACCACATTCAACTGCATAAAATAAGAGTAACCGATGAGCGTTAGATCGTGGTGTCTTACAAGAAGCAGACCAATTATCTCGCCAAGCTTTCTCTATTTCTCTATCTGTAAACGGAATTACCATTATGCTATTTGTAGTCTAACTAACTAAGCATTAACTCAGATATACTATGTCAAAATCGCCCCACCCATCAAGCGCTCATACCGATACTTCAACTCTTCTTTCATCAAATACCAGCGCTCTAAAGTTGCATCCATCTCTATAATTTTCTCTGCTGCTTGCCGCGCTAAAAGTAAAACTTCCTCATCCTCAACCAAGCTTGCCAATGTAAAATCTGGCACTCCAGATTGACGTGTTCCCAGTACTTGCCCTGGCCCACGAAAACGCATATCCATTTCAGAGATGAAAAAGCCATCCTGAGATTGTTCCAACACCTTTAACCGTTGTTGAGCATCAGGACTCCTAGAACTGCTCATCAACAGACAGTAAGACTGAGCCGCGCCACGACCAACACGCCCCCGCAGTTGGTGCAGTTGTGATAAGCCAAATCGCTCTGCATTTTCAATGAGCATTACTGTAGCATTAGGTACGTCTACACCAACCTCAATAACGGTAGTAGAAACCAAAATTTGCGTTTGGTTATCACGAAATTTGGTAATCGCCTCATCCTTCTCGGCTGAACTCATGCGACCGTGCAGCAGCCCCACTTGAAAGTCGGGGAAAACGCTTTCTTGTAACTTTTGATGCTCTTCCACAGCCGATCGCAGATCCAGTTTTTCTGATTCTTCCACCAAAGGCAAAACCACGTAAACTTGTCTACCTTGAGCAATTTCTCGGCGCATCAGGTCGTAAGCATGGTTGCGTTGCTGACCCGACAATACTGTTGTCTGAATCTTTTGGCGTCCTGGTGGTAACTCATCAATTTGGCTCACATCCAAATCCCCGTGTATCGTCAGTGCTAAGGTTCGGGGAATCGGGGTAGCTGTCATAGTTAACACATGGGGTTGCTCACCTTTTTGCTGCAAACGCGCGCGTTGTTCTACACCAAAGCGGTGCTGCTCATCTATCACCACTAATCCCAATTGATGGAAGTTTACGGGGTCTTGAATCAAGGCATGAGTTCCCACTAACAGAGGTAATTCACCAGTTGCCAACTGAGAATGTATTTGTCTTCTTTTAGCAGTTTTGGTAGAACCTGTCAGTAATTCTACTGGTAAATGTAAGAGGTTAAACCAGCTAACTAACTTGCGATAATGTTGTTCTGCCAAAACTTCCGTGGGAGCCATCAGCGCCGCTTGGTAGCCAGATTGAATTGCTGCGAGGATAGCCAGCACGGCGACAACCGTTTTACCAGAACCGACATCGCCTTGCACCAAACGATTCATTGGTACGGGTTTTTGTAAATCGTTGAGAATGTCGTTGAGAACTCGTTGCTGTGCGCCAGTGAGTTGAAAAGGCAGTATTTCGTGGAATTTCTCTACAAGTTGACCGCGTGGGACAAGGATGGCGCTAGTTTGAATCGCCCTTGCTTGCTGCTGACGTTGCAACAACCCAAGTTGCAGGTAGAAAAATTCATCAAAGACTAGGCGACGACGGGCAACTTTCAGGGCATCGCTATCACTGGGAAAATGAATATTAGCGATCGCATCTTTCAATTCCATCAAACCATACTTTTGCCGCAAACCACTTGGCAAGGGGTCTTTTATCTGAGCCGCAGCCGGCAAAGCAGCAATTACCGCCTGTCGCACTGTATTCGCCACCACGCCTTCAGTCAGTCCATAAATTGGCACCACCCGCCCAATATTCAGCGACTCAATCGAATCTCCGGGATTTGCCAAAACCTCTAGTTCGGGATTATCCAGTGTCAAGCCGTATTTACTTTCTTTCACCAACCCACACGCCGCCAAAATACTACCTACTGCATAACGGCGTTTTAAACTTTCTTGCCAAGCGCGACTGCTAAAGCGCGTACCTGCGTAAAAACGACCAATTTTGATTTGACCACTATTATCTTTTACAATCAGTTCTAAAATTGATAATTTTTGATTCTTGGGGCTATTAAAGCAGTTGCAACGCTTTACTGTAGCCACTATTGTCACCGTCTCACCCGCCTGTAATTCGCGGATATTCACCTGACGCGCATAATCAATGTGGTCACGAGGATAGTAGAAAAGCAAGTCGCGGACGCTGTGTAAACCAAGCCGTGCCAGATTATCAGCTTTTTTGAAGCCTATTTCTGGTAAATCACTGAGTTTTTGCTCAATGTTCGGTGCAAGCCTCCGACTTAACTCAGCAACGATTGGAGATTTGGGATTTGGGATTTTTTTCCCCTGCTCCTTTTGCTCCCCCTGCTCCTCTTGCTGTACTTGGGAAAGATACCTGCGAGTCTCTGCTACTAAGTTTTGTCTTTCTTCCAGCGCTAGATGTGGATAACTAGCAAATTGCACCGCTAGTCCTTGCCAACGGCGGCGTTCAGTTTGCGGCAACCCTGTGGGGAATTTGCCCAAAGTTAGGCTGAGAAATTCACTGAAGCGGTATTGTTTGCCCACCAAGTCTGTAAAGCCACGTTCGGCTTCTATTGCCAAGGCTTTGTGCAATCGTATCCAATCTGGTTTTTCATTAGTCATTGGTCAGCAGAGTGAGGAGTGAGGAGTAGAGACGCGATTAATCGCGTCTCTACAGTTAGGAGTTAGAAATAAATTACTCATAACTCATAATTCATAACTCATAACTTTATTCAAACCAACTAGCACGCCATGCAGCTTCAGCTTCCGCGATCGCTCTTTCGCGATGTGCTTTTTGATACTCTCGTCCTAGCTTGTTTAGCTGAACTAAAATACTACGGATTTGCCTGCGCTCAGAGGAGAGTGTCACATCAGCAAATTCAATTTCCCCTAGCCGCAGGTTAATAGCCATAATTTGCGTCAGTCCAGAATCTTCTGACTGTTGCTCATTTTCAATTTCAATTACTAAGTTTAATAAGTTCGGTGGTCCTGGCATTACCTCGGCAGATGCTTCTGATGCCGCCGCCGCCGCAGCTAAAATCGGTTCTGGTAATTTTTTGGGTAATACCCCAGCTTTTTGTAATAAAATATTAGCATCATGCGAAAGTTTTTTCAGTATCTCTTGCGTAACCTCTTCTAAGTTCTGTTGCCATTTTGCCAGTTCTATAGGATTAGAGGTGTCGAGGCTAAGAGGCTCAGGGGTAGATGTGTCCATAATCACAGGAGTTACTCCCTCATCTTCCTCATCTCCCTCACTTTTAATATAAGTGAGCAATTCCTCAGATGCCAGCTGACCCAACTTGCGGATGGCTTGTTGCAATTGTTGGCGCTGATTCAATGATAAATGCAGAAAGCTTTCGGGATATCCCTGAGTACAAAGGTGGTAACTCGCCAGAATCAACTGTTTTCGTACAGCTAACCCCAAGCTATTGAGATAACTAGCATAAGCGGTTTGTAGTTCTACTGCGATCGCGCGAATCGCTTCTTTGAGTCCTGCAATATCCCGTTCAATTCGCTCGATTGCTCTTGCCATATCTTTTGATTCTTGCCCATATCAACTATTACATAGTACAAATGTACAAATTTATTTTAGGATAACTTTCCAAAGGATTTTAGATTTTAAATTAAACCTCATCTAAGTTGAGAACCGTAGTTT